>JAMFSI010000012.1 GCA_026225215.1 Sphingomonas palustris
GCTCAATCCGGCGCATCTGCGCCTCGCTCAGCAAAAACGGAACATCCATCGACAACACCTCCTCGGTGCCGCCATTGAATCAACCGTTCGCGCTCCGCGCAAGCAATTTAATAGGTCCTGAGCCTAGCCTTCATTCCATCGACTAGCACAATTTATATTTAAATTTGCTAAATAGATGGGGGAGTCTGATGAAATTTCCGCATAATACTATTTTGGAAATGATAGCTTGCGGAAAACCACTAACCAGCGCGATGCAATACTTATGCTTAGAAGTCGAAGTCCGACTTCCTGACTTGCGTTGCGCGGTATTCACGGTCGATCGGGCGGGAATCCTTCACCTCGTTGCCGCACCAAGCCTGTCGCAGGAATTGCTCAAGGCCATTAACGGTTCGGCTTTACGGTCCATGCTGCCGGAACGGGTCACGCCTGCCGCATGCGGGTGGCCGGTGATTGTCGGGGATATCACCGGCGACTCCTAGAGCGAGGCCATCCAGGCTATTGCCAGACGCGATGGGCTGGTCGGCTCACGGGCCCATGCGGTAACCGATGCAAGCGGCCGGGTAGTAGGGGCCATCGCCCTTTGTCATCGCCAGAGTGGCGGGCCGACAAAGAAGGAGGAAGCAGCCCTCGCCCATTACGCGCATCTCTGCGCCATCGCGATCGAACGCGACAAGCAAACCGCCGAGCGCGAATATCGCGCCACGCACGACGAATTGACCGGCCTTGGCAATCGTGCCGTCTTCAACCTCAAGCTGGCGCAACTTTCATGCGCGCCAGCGGATAGTTGGGGAGTGCTCGCGCTCGATCTCGACAATCTCAAAGACGTCAACGATGCCTATGGCCACCATGCCGGCGATCGCCTGCTCGAAACAGCAGCAACCCGCATCGCTGCGGCCGTGGCCCCCGATGTAACCTATCGGATCGGCGGCGATGAGTTTGCAATTATCCTGGAATCTCCGGAATTGCTCGCCGATCTCGAAGCGACCGCACGCCGTATTTTGTCAGCCTTGACCGGACCGGCGGACTGCGAGGGCATTCGCATAAACCCGCAGGCATCGATCGGCGGAGCGATCGTCGGCGCCAGCGATCAAACGCCCGAAACCGTCCACCGGAATGCCGATCACGCCCTCTATTTCGCCAAGGAGACGAGCCGCGGCGGCTTCATTCGCTATTGGCCGGGAATCGGCACCCCGATCACCGAACGGACTCGCATCCATCAGGCGATCGAAGAGGCCTTGCACAACCATCGGATCGAGGCATGGTATCAGCCGATTACCTGTTTGCGCTCGGGTCGATTGTTCGGGTTGGAAGCCTATTGCCGCCTCACCACTCGCAATGGCCAGGTCATACCCCCAGCCGCCTTCGCACTTGCCGATTCGAACAGCAACGCCAGCTTCCAATTGACCAAGGCGATGTTGAGAATCATCGCGCGAGACATGGCGAACTGGCGACGAAATGGTGTCGAGCCACCAGCGGTCGCCGTCAATATCACCACGACAGATTTACGATCACCCGGTTTCGATCAGGATGTTTGCGCGCTTTTCGAAGCGCACAACCTCGATTTGAGCTGTGTCATTTTCGACATCGATGAATCGCTGCACTTCGAATTGCGCGAACCGGCGGTGATTGGAACCATCAGGCGGTTACGCGCGCTGGGCGCGCGAATTGCCCTCGACGATTTTGGCAAAGGATTTGCGTCGCTCACCAATCTGACGGCGATACCGGTCGATATTCTCAAACTCGATCCGACCCTCACCGATCAACTCGAACCGTCGGCGCCGGGAACCGTCCTCGTCTCAGGCATCCTCGCGATCGCTGAAGACCTCGGCATGACCATCATCGCCGCAGGTGTCGAAAGCGAGTCATGCCACGGCCAATTGCTGAGACTGGGATGCGACTGGGGCCAAGGCCACCTCATTTCTCCGGCCGTGCGGCGACAAGAGGTGCTGACCATGCTTCAGAACCGGCGTAACGGCGACGGTACTACGCTGTCCTGGCCCGAGCGCGAACCGCCAACCAGCGCCGGCTCGATACACCGGCAACCTTACAACACGGGAACCTGTGCCGACGTGGCATAGCCCCGTTGGCACTTTTCCGTTAGAGTCTGTTCTCATACCTCGGATCGGACGCTTAGGCGGCGTTGTGAACAATTGTAAACTGGCCTGCCTTCAATCCCATAAGATGGAATTTTCTGCTAAATCCGGTTATATGGCAGGCTATCAAGTTGGGACGGGTTTGCCTGATATAAAACAGGGCGGGTCATGAAGATTGCACTGCTAGATGACGACCCTGTCCTGCTGGACATCGTCGATGGGTTGTTACAACGCGCCGGCTATCAGTGTTCGTGTTTCACCAGCGGTCGCCAGTTGATACGCTCGTTGCACGATGATCGCTTCGATCTTTTCATTCTCGATTGGAACGTGCCTGACTTGTCGGGGCTGAGCGTGCTCGAATGGATCCGCAATCGCATCGGCAACAGTCCTCCGGCATTGCTGCTGACCAGCCGGGTAGCCGATGAGGATGTGATCACGGGGCTGAATGCCGGAGCCGACGACTTCATAACCAAGCCGTTTCAGGCGCCGGTTTTCCTCGCCCGCGTCAAGGCGATGGCCAGGAGAGCGCAAGCTGCAAGCCCCCAAAGCAGCACCGAACGCTACGGCGCCTATGAGTTCGATTTGAAAAATCATCAAATTCGGCGGAACGCTGAATTACAGGAATCAACCCCCCGCGAGTTTCAGATCGCACTGCTATTGTTTCGTAATGCCAACATCGCCGTATCGCGCACTTACATACTTGAAACAATATGGGGATTCAGTCCGGTATCGGGAACCAGAACCTTGGATATCCACATATCTAAAATAAGAAGAAAATTAAAACTGAATATAGAGAACGGGTATATTATCTCTCCGATCTATGGACACGGCTATCGCCTCGAAGAGGCCAATATGTCATGAAAAATCATGGCCTGTTGATTTTCTTGGCAACATCGACCTTCTCGGCTGCTTTTGTCGCGACACCCGGTTATGCAAAAGGCTACCCGACATCCGCCAAAGGCGACCAGTTCTACCAGTTGAAACTCGGCGATACGCTGTCTGAACTCAGTGAAAAATACCTCGTCGGTAATAATGCGGTTGCCGAAGTTCAGCATCTGAACCGGATTGCCAACCCCGATCTCGTTTTGGCCGGCGCCGCGCTTCGTATTCCTCGCGCGCTGCTGCGCGACGAAAAGACTGCCGCGAGCGTGGAAACCTTCTCGGGCCCGGTTGTCATCATCGTGGGCAATCAACCCGTTGCGACCAAGCTCGGCTTCTCGCTGAGCGAAAATGCAACCATTCAGACCGGACGCAACGCATTCGTCACCCTGCGGTTGAGCGACGGCACCGCGCTATCGGTGCCGTCGCAAAGCGAGGTGAGAATTGCGCGCATGCGGCGAATTTTGCTGACGGGTACGGTCGAGCGCGACATCAATGTCTTGAACGGGCGAGTGCATGCGCAAGTGACGCCGATGCACGATCCGAACAGCACATTCCGGGTGAGCACACCGATTACGGTGTCCGCCGTTCGCGGCACGGACTTCGCCATTGCCTATGATGCCGGCATGAAACGCTCTGCCACCGTGGTGGAAGAGGGGAAAGTCGCCGTGACCCGGGCCGGAGCCGGACACGCTGCGACCCGGGCGCCCATGAGCAATGTCATGTTGTTGCCTGGCTTCGGCGCTGCGTCGGGAACGCTCGACAATACCGGCGCCGTCAAGCTCTTGCCCGAACCTGGTTTAGTCGATCCGGGGCAAGTCCAGACAGGCGAGCAATTGCAATTTTCTCTCACTCCCGAGGCCGGCGCGGTGGCCTATCACCTCCAAATCGCCAAGGATGCAGGCGGCCTCGATCTCATCGCCGAAGATAGCTCGACCGGCCTGAGCTTCACATTGCCCTCGGTGCCTGCCGGAGCCTATTTCGTGCGCGCCTTTGCGATCGATAATAATGGCCTGGAAGGGCTGCCTGCCACTTACGGTTTCGAACGCAGTCGGAATTCGATTTCCGCAGCCATGACCCAGTCCGGATCGGGCAAGCTCGTCAAATATTTATTCAAATGGACGGCCACCACCGATGGCGCGCCCGCAATCCGCTTCAGGCTGGTCCGACAATCTTCGGCTCAGGGCGCGGCTCTGACCTCTGCCCCGGCCGCCATTCCCGTCGTCGATGAGCTCAATTTGAAAACAAATTCGCTTGAAATCGGCAATCTGCCCAACGGCGACTACAAGTGGCAAGTGTCATCGACATTGGTGGTCGGCGGAAAAGTGATCGAGACCTGGTCGCCGGAACAGTCCTTCCATATCGTCGGCAGGAATTAAACTGCTTGGCCCGGTTGGATCGACTGACCCGGGAATGGGTTCTGGTTCTGGTTACGGCGACCTTGGCTTTATCGGCATGCGTCGCGCTGGACGTTACCGATCGGCTGGACAATTTCATCTACGATCTGGTGATGCGGCATTCGTATCACGACCCTGACCGCCGTATCCTGCTGATCACTATCGACGACCGTAGCCTGAACGAAATGGGCGCCTGGCCTTGGCCGCGCTCGGTCGAGGCCGCGCTGGTCGAGCGGCTGGGGCAGGCACGGCCGCGCGCGATCCTGCTCGATCTGCTGCTCACCGAGCCTGGCAATCGCGATGGCGATGCCCGCTTGGCCTCTGCGATCGCGGCTGCGCCCGTCTATCTGCCGGTTCAATTCGAAGTACCCGGGCGCAATGGCGCCGCTTTCGACACGGTAAAACCGCTGGATGCATTGACTAGGGCCGCTGCGGGCGTCGGCCATGTCAATCTGTCGTTCGATGCCGATGGCACGGTCCGCCGGACGTATCGAACTTATCTGGCCGGCGCCCGGCCTTGGCCTCAACTGGCCGAACTGGTGGCGGGCGGCCATCATGCCACCGCTGTCAGCCGGGAAACCGCAAACCGGCCTGCCAGCATATCCGGCGATGAACTCAGGGCCATCCACCCGATGCTGATCAACTATATCGGGCCGCAAGGCTTTTTCCCTGCGATCTCAGCCGCCAGCGTGCTGCGGGGCGAAGTGCCCCCGGCGCTGCTGCAAGGCCGCCTGATCCTGGTCGGCGCGACCGCCGCCGGACTCGGCGATGCTTATTCCACCCCGTCGGGCGCCGACGGCACCCTGACGCGGGGCATCGAAATCCAGGCCAATATCCTGAATTCGCTCCTGGCCGGGGATTTCATCGTGCCGATAACCGGCCTGCCGCTGTTCGCACTCGCACTGGCGCCGCTGTGGCTGCTGCTGGCGGCGCTGCGGGTGATGCGGCCGGTGGCGACGCTGGCAACCATCACCGGGCTGCTCGTCGCCGTTCTCTCCCTTTCCCTGGCGCTGCTCACTTACGGGCATTTCTGGATCGCGCCCGGTGGCGCACTCCTCGGCATCGTCGAGATCTATCCGATCTGGACCTGGCGCCGGCTGGCCTCGGTCAGCAGCTATATGGCGAGCGAACTGCAAGTGCTCGATCGGGAAAGCGATCCGTTGGAACGCCCGCGGCCGGATCTGCGGCAAGTCGGCTTCGTCGAACGCCAGATGGGATTGCTGCGCTCGGCGATCGACCGGGAGCGCGATCTTCGCCGTTTCCTGATCGACCGCATCGAGCAGATGCCCGACGCGGTGATCGTCGCCAATCGCGGCGGCAAGGTCGTGCTGCATAATGCCGGGGCCTTGTCGCTGTTCAGGAATTTCCGTGGCGACGGCGAACTGGCGGTGGCCGACGATCTGCTGGGCTACCTGCTGCGCACCGCATCGGCCGGCGCCCGACCGATCCGTTTTTGCGAAGTCACCGGCGATGCCGGCATCGCCTGGGGCTGTCAGGCTCACGCCGAAGACGGTCAGAGCTTCGATGTCCGCTTCGAACCGCAACGATCGGAAAACGGCGACCTGCTCGGCTTTGTCATCCGCATCGTCGACACCACCACGATCACTCTCATGCAGCGCCAGCGCGAAGATGTCCTGCAACTGCTCACGCATGACATGCGCGCGCCGCAAGCCTCGATCATTGCGATGCTCGACCATGCCGATCCCGCCGACTGGGGTCCGGAAATGGCGCAGCGGATCAAGACCTATGCCAGCCGAACCCTTAAACTGGCCGATGATTTCGTGCAGCTTTCGCGCGCGCAATTGCTGCAATACAAGTTCACCGAGCTGAACTTCGTCGACATCGGCTATGCTGCGGTCGACGCGCTTTCACCGCAGGCACGCTTGCGGAAAATCTCCTTGGAAATTGCGATCGAAGAAGACGAGATCATGGTTCGTGGCGAACCCTCGTTATTGTCACGCGCGCTGATGAACTTGCTCGACAACGCGGTAAAGTTCAGCAGCGATGGCGCGATCGTGCGCTTGACCATGTCTCGCACGATCCGGGAACGACGCGAATCTGTCGTGTGCTCGGTCAGCGATAGCGGCGTCGGCATTCCGCGCGAGCAAATGGCGGCGCTGTACAACCGCTTCGAGAATGTGCGCTCGGGGCCGACCGGCGCGGATGGGGTCGGGCTAGGGCTGGCCTTCGTGAAAACCGTCGTCACTCGCCATGGCGGAACGATCCTCTGCGATAGCGAAGAAGGCGTC
The DNA here is from genome assembly GCA_026225215.1 of Sphingomonas palustris. Lineage (GTDB taxonomy): Bacteria > Pseudomonadota > Alphaproteobacteria > Sphingomonadales > Sphingomonadaceae > Novosphingobium > Novosphingobium palustris. Next base: position 6,619 of record JAMFSI010000012.1, read on the forward strand.
GGCACGACTTTCCGCGTCGAGCTTCCGACCATAGCGGCCATAGCCAAGTCCGATGAGCTTGACCCCTCATATTTGGGTTAAGCCAGTCGCCCCGTGCTTGAGCATTTCCAAGAGTCCGAGACTCTGGCCCGGCTACTTCTGCGTAGCCAGGACACGGCACAAATGATCGGTGAGTGACGCCATGCCGGCCGCATCAGGCTTGTCTCGGACGAATTGCGTCACCGATGCTCTGAATATCTCCTGTGCCTGGATGTCACTAACAGTCAGGGTCAAGCTCTCCAATGTGCCTTTGCGCCGGGGCGCCAGCTTCGCAGCGGTGACCGGCGTCGCCGGATCAGGTATGAGAACCTGAGTCTTGCCGGCGCGGAGCGTGTGGGCCAACTGAACAAAATAGGCCGGCGTTCCGCCCGGCGCCATGCCCGCCCGACCCAGACATTCTCCGATCGCGGCGATCGATTGCGGCGACAAGTCCGGCCCGGCCTTGGCCATTACGAAACTCGCACCGGGCCCAGCCGGCAATTTCCCCGAGGTCAGATCTTGAGGTGGCGGCAGGGTAGCACAGGCCACGACAAGTTGCAGGACCGCCGGCAGGCAGATCGCCTTGAGCACATCAGCCTTGGTCATGTCATCACCCTCCCCTGGGAACATAGCTGTTGCGAACATAGCTGCGCGATGAAGCCCTCATCACCCGCATCGCCAACTGGGGTTATTTTACAATTGTTTACGCCGGAACCATCGAGGATCGTGGCATACACCTCGGATGGACTTTTGGAAAGGCTTGCTTAGGGCAAATACCAGAAACCATTAGGCAATTTCTTGGGAGGGGAGAGCTGCTATGCTGCATTTCATTGTTTGGTTGATCGTGTCTGGAATCGCCGGGCTAATTGCTAGCAAGGTCGTCAACAAAAGCGGTTCAGGCATGATCCTGGACGTCGTCCTCGGTATTGTCGGCGGATTTGTCGGCGGGTTCATTGTCACCCGTTTGCCATTTCTCAGCGGGTTGGACGACGGCGGCGGTGTGAGGGGATTGTTGGTCGAGATTATTGTCGCCGCCGTGGGCGCCATGCTCGTCATTGTTCTCTACAATTTGATATTTCGCCGGAATTAATTCGGCAGAATATCGCGAAGACATAATCTATTCGACACCAGAAGGAATAAATATGACGAATACGATCCTCAAATTCGCGCTTGTCGCCATGCTTGTCGCACCGATGCCGGCGATGGCCCATGGCTGGCGGCCGCATTGGCACCCGCTGCGCCACCATCGCAGCTGCACCTGGGTGGTGCATCACCATCATCGCGTTCGCTCCTGCCGTTGATCGGCTAAGCCAATCCAAGCGCAATCAGGCCCGGGTGCTCGCGCATCCGGGCCTTTGCTATTGTGTTCTGCGGCGGCGTCCTCACCCCACCGGTCGGAAACTGTGATCGGCGCGCGCCCGGAAATTCAGCAACCGAGCCGGGCCTTCTCCGGTGCGGAACGAGTAGACGGTGCCGGCCGGGATATACATCGACCCACCCGCCGCCAGCATCTTGTCGCCCCAGTGGAGCGAGCCTTCGGCCACGAAGAAAATTTCGTCATCATCATGTGAGTGCGGCGCGATCAGCGTGTGCGGATCGAGGCGCATTTCCATGAGCTGCATGGTGGCGGCGTCCCCGGTCTCGTGGAAGCTCAGTTGCCCCGCCAATTCGGTGGGGTCGATATGGTCGCGCATCCAGCCCATGGGAATGTCGCCCATTTTGCGCCAGGCCAGCTGGTCTTTGTGATGGATGCGGATGGTCTTGTCTTGGGTGGTCATGGCAATATCCCCTGGTCAGTGAACGCAAGGTGCCCCACATCGCCTTTGACTGTCTCACGGTGATCGGCCAATCTTGCCCTGTAAACGGCCATGCCACCGGGTGGAGCGGAAAGCGGCGAAATGACGAAGGACTCCGTTTCGGACCGCGACCTGGGCCTGATCACGCTATGCGATCTCGTGCCCCGCCCTTTCGCCGGCAGCATCGTTCAAGACGAGTATGATTTGCACGCGCCCTGGCATCACCACGACATGCACCAGCTGCAATATGCCTTCGAGGGTTCGATGGATGTCGAGGATGCTCACGGCCGCCATCTGCTGCCGCGCAGCCTGGCCGGCTGGATTCCCGCCGGTACGCGCCACCGCAACAGCCTGCATCGTATCCGCTCGGTCTCGGTATTGCTGTCTCCCGGATGCATAGCCAATGCCGGAACCGGCGTGCGCATTCTGCGCGTCTCACCGCTGATGCGCGAAATGTTTGCCGAAGCGGCCCGCTGGCCGCTGAACCGCAGGCTCGATGCCACGGGCCATGCCTTCTTCGCCGCCTTTGCCCGATTATGCCGCGAATGGATTACCGATCGCGCGCCGCTGACCCTGCCCTCTTCGACAGATCCGCATCTCGCGCGGGCACTGGCGCAGGTCCGCGCCGATCCGGCCGGGACCCGGATGGCCGATGCCCTTAACGCAGCCGGCCTGTCCGAACGCAGCTTGCGGCGGCGCTGTCAGGCGCATCTCGGGATGGGCTGGGACGAATACCGTCGGCGGGCGCGATTGCTGGCGTCGCTCGCAGCATTGATCGAAACCGACTACTCGATTGCCCGCATCGCCGATGATGTCGGCTTCGAAAGCCAGAGCGCTTATGCCCGCGCATTCCGCGAACTCACCGGCCAGGCACCGCAAGCTTTCCGGAGATCTGCGCGAAGCCACGCCTGAAGCGCAAGAACCGCGACATGCGTATCGACTTCTCCTGCCATCCCGCTAGCTTGCGCGCATGTCTCGAGTCTGGCCGTGACCCGCTTTCATATCGACCTGGCCGGGACGCGACATGGCTTTGCCACTTTGGCGCAACTGCTCGCAGCGGCCAGCCCGGAGCGATCGGGCGACCGGCTCGCCGGGATAGCAGCAGACAGCATGGAACAACGGGTCGCGGCGCGGTTCATTCTCGCCGATCTGCCGCTGGCGATTTTCCTGAGCGAAGCAATCGTGCCCTATGAACAGGACGAGATCACGCGCCTGATTATCGACCGGCACGATCTCGTTGCATTTGCCCCGGTCGCGCATTGGACGGTCGGCGGTTTTCGCGAATGGCTGCTGGCTAACGAGACTGACGGGCTGGCGATTGCCGCCGCCGCACCGGGTATTACCCCGGAAATGGCGGCGGCGGTGTCCAAACTGATGCGTAATCAGGATCTGATTGCGGTGGCCCGCAAGATTCAAGTCGTCACCCGGTTCCGCACCACCATCGGGCTGGCCGGACGGCTGGCGGTGCTGTTGCAGCCTAATCATCCCACCGACGATCCGGCAGGGGTGGCCGCTTCCACTCTCGACGGGCTGCTGATGGGCGCGGGCGATGCCGTAATCGGGGTCAACCCCGCAACCGACGATGCCGACACTACCGCCGCGCTGCTGCATCTGCTCGACGATATCCGCCTCGCATATGATATCCCTACCCAATCCTGCGTGCTGGCGCATGTCACGACCACGCTGGAACTGGTGGCACGCGGTGCGCCCGTCGATCTGTGCTTCCAGTCGATCGCCGGTACCGAGGCAGCCAATCGCGGCTTTGGCCTCGATCTCGCGCTGCTCGCCGAAGCCCATGCCGCCACGCTTTCGCTGGAGCGCGGCACCGTTGGCCAACAGGTGATGTATTTCGAAACCGGCCAGGGTTCGTGCCTGTCCGCCGAAGCGCATCACGGCGTCGATCAGCAGACCTTGGAAGCACGCGCTTATGGCGTGGCGCGCGCTTTCGATCCGTTCCTGGTCAATTCGGTGGTCGGCTTCATCGGCCCCGAATATCTCTACGACGGCAAGCAGATCGCCCGCGCCGCACTGGAAGATCACTTTTGCGGCAAGCTGCTCGGCCTGCCGATGGGGGTGGATATCTGCTACACGAACCATGCCGAGGCCGATGGCGACGATAGCGACACCATCCTGACGCTGCTCGGCGTGGCCGGGGTAAATTTCATCATGGGCGTGCCGGGCTCCGACGACATCATGCTCAATTACCAGTCGACCAGCTTCCATGACGCGCTTTATCTGCGCGAGGTGCTCGGGCTGAGGCCGGCGCCGGAATTCGAGGCGTGGCTGGAGCGGATCGGCTTGTCGGCCAACGGGCGGATCGGCGAGACTCTGCCAAGGGCGCTGGCCCCCGATCGGATCGCGGCACTGAGGGGTCCGCATGGCTGAACCGCCCGCGCCTTTGACTGCCCTGCCCGCGCTGCGCGATCGCCTCCGCGCCGTAACGCAGGCGCGGGTGCTGCTCGGCCGGGCCGGGCAAGCCTTGCCGACCAGCGCCCTGCTCGATTTTCAGCTCGATCATGCCCGCGCGCGCGATGCCGTCCAGACAGCGCTGGACCCTACCGGATTTGCCGATGCGGTAGGACTGCCGATAATCGAGGTCCACAGCCGCGCGGTAAACCGCAGCGAATATCTCAAACGCCCCGATCTCGGCCGTCTGCTCGACCCCGCAGATGCCGCGTTGCTCAAGCCCATGGGTGATGAACTGGCGATCATCGTCGCCGATGGCTTGTCGGCGACCGCCATTCATCACCATGCCGCTCCGCTGGTCCTGGCGCTGCTTGCACGATTGTCCGGCTGGCGGATCGCCCCCATCATTCTGGCCACCCAGGCACGGGTCGCGCTGGGCGACGCGATCGGCGAGCTGCTGCGCGTCGATTGCGCGCTGATGCTGATTGGCGAACGCCCGGGCCTCAGCGCGCCTGACAGCCTCGGCGCTTATCTCACCTGGCAACCACGCATTGGCCGGGTCGACAGCGAGCGCAATTGCGTCTCGAATATCCGTCCGCCGCATGGGCTGAGCTACCAAGCTGCTGCCGATGCCATCGCCGCGCTGCTGACGGCGGCGCGACAACGCCGGCTGACCGGTGTTCAGCTTCGTGCCGCCCCGGCGCTGCCTAAATGATTCAGGGCAATTTCAAGCCCGCAACTTCGGCATGACTTCCTCGCCGAACAGCCGCAGCATGTCCCAACCCAGCTTCGGCGGAAAGCCCGAGATCAGCGGGGTGAGCGATATCGAGGTAGTACGAGCGAAAGCCACAGCCTGATCGGGCGTCATCACATTGAGAAAGCCCGCCTTGCGCACATCGGCAATGGTGTTGATGCCGTAGAACGGCGATGTCGTGGTATCGACATCGCTCGCCCAGGACGAATAACTCTGGGCAAGATGGAGGATATGCGGGCCCACCTCCGCCCAGCCCTGCTCGACATCGCGCACGACATGCACCGCCGGGAAGCTCGATAGGATCGTGCCCGGCTGACGCCCCAGCTTGGCGCATTCGGCGACATAGAGATCGACCAGGCGCTGATAGTCCGGCGCCATTTCCGGCTGCAGAATCCAGAAGCCGAGGCCAAATCGCGCCGCCCGGCGCGCGGCAGCGCCGATCCCCCCACCGACCAGGATCTTCGGCGGGGTGCTGCGCGGCAGCGGTCGCACATAGACCTCGCGACCCTGGTAATCGAAGCGTTCGCCGGCCAGCGCGCGGGTAATTACCTCCAGCCCCTCGTCCATCAGCCGGGCCCGATCGCCGAGCGATTTGCCGAACATGTTGAACTCGGCCTGGACGTAACCCGCCGCCAGCGTCGTCGTCAGCCGCCCGCCGCAAATGATGTCGGTGACCGCGATCGTCTCGGCCACTTCGACCGGATCGTGCAGTGGCAGGACGATGGCGCCCAGCACGATCTCCATCCGCTTGGTCCGCGCGCCCACCGCCGCTGCCATCAATGACGGCACGGGGTTGTAGCCATCGTCCGAGGCGTGATGCTCCGGGAAGATCACGCCATCGATGCCGATCTCGTCGCCATAAGCGCACATTTCGAGCGCTGCGTCATAGAGTTCGGTGGACGGTGCACCAAAAGCCGGCGCACGCATATCGAAGCTCAACATGGTCTGGGGCATTCTTCAGCCTCCTAGTTGCAAACCCGAGCGCAAGGGTGTGTGTGGATTTGGCTCAGGCCGGAGCGAGAATGGCTGCTTTCGAGAACCAGCGCGCAGCGGCCATTTGGGCCGTGAGCACCGGAAGCCCAAAGCGATTCCAAAGGAATCGCGTTTGACCGCACCCAAGCGGCCGTTCGCAGCCCGGCATGGGGCATATACGCATACACCCTTAAGCGGAGCCCATGTAGCGGCCACCGTTCACGCTAATCGTCTGGCCGGTCATGTAGCTCGCTTCCTCCGAAGCTAGGAAAGCCGCCGCTGCAGCTATATCTTCCGGCTGGCCGATGCGCTTGACCGGCAGGGTCTTGCCGAAGGCAGCGCGGTCGATCCCGGCGCCGCGCAGCATCGGCGTGTCGATCGAACCGGGCGGGATCATATTGGCGGTGATGCCGGTGCCGCCGAATTCCACCGCCAGTGCTTTGGTCAGCGCCAGCAGGCCGCCCTTGGAAGCGACATAATGGGCCTGACCGGACGAGCCCGACTGAGTCGAGGACGAGGTGATGTTGATGATCCGTCCCCAGCCCGCAGCGAGCATGTCGGGGATGATTTCACGGCAGCACAAATGCGGGCCCTTGAGGTTGACGTGGATCATCTTGTCCCAAACGTCGTCGGGGATTTCGAGGTAAGGGAAAAAGCTGACGATCCCGGCATTGTTGACGAGGATAGTGATCGCCCCGAGCTTGGCACGGGTTTCTTCGGCGGCGGCGCGGATCGTTTCCGGGTTGGCGCAATCGGCGGTGATCGCCAGGGCAGTGCCGCCGGCATCGGTGATCCGCTTGGCGGTTTCGGCAGCACCCGCGCCGTTCAGATCCCAGATCGCGATCGCGGCGCCATCATCGGCCAGACGCGTGGCGATCGCTTGCCCCATGCCCGAACCGCCGCCGGTAACGACCGCAACCTTACCCTTCAGTGATCTCGTCATGCCAATCCTCTCTTTTGCCCAATGCGCGGGCCAGCAGCCCGACTATTTCTTGCTGAACAACTGACCAGCATGGCAGGGGTCCTGTCAAGTCCACCCGCCAGTCATGGCCGTCGAGCAGCACCTGGGTGAACGAGGTGGTCAGCGACAGCGCCGCAAATCCCGCCGTCAGCAGTCCGCCACCCAGCAACATCAACCGGCGCACCGAGGTCCGGTCCATGAGGTTGCCCAGGAACGGCGCGAGCAGCCCCGAAACCAGCGCCATCACCGTCATCGTCAGCATCATGAGGCTGGGGTGAAAGGCCCTGCCCAGCGGGATGGCGACGACGCTATAGGCGGACGCGATCATCGAGCAGGCAGCGAGCAGGAACACGCAGGCAGCGACCTGACGCCAGCCGAGGCTGAACTTTGCTGTCATGACCTGTTCCCATCGCTTGTTTTTGGTTTTGAGCTAAGCGGTTGCGCCTTGAGCGCCCCACGAGCCTTGGGCGGCAGTCTAGCACCGGCACGACGGTTTGCAGGTACTTTCTGCGGTACGCTGCAATTTCGCATATGCTTGGAAATGTCAGGGCCGGTCGCGCCAACCGGGAAGATTCAGGAGCTACTGTCGGGTCATGGCCGGTTTGATGCGCGAGCCCAGCTAGACTGTTGCTCCGATCGGCCCCACACCTCCAAACATCGGATTAAGCTGAAGTTTCGTTACCTCCATCTGCGTCCGGCCGGCCATCGTAAACACCCGCCGCGCAAAGCGCCAACCGACGGGCAGTCGCACCAGCCGGTCTTCATAGCGGCCGAAAATGACGTTGAAATGCTGGGCGCCCTTGCGGATCGTCAACTCGGTCGTGGACCATCGGGCTTGTGCCTGATCACCATCGATGGCGATCAATCCACCATGGGCGATAAGCTGGAGGAGATCGAACGCGGCAAAGCTCTGGCGCATGCCCGCCTCGATCGCGTCGCGCCCATTAAGCTCGAGGCCCTCGACGACGACGCTGCCATCCTCGGCATAAATCGACGCCGCGCGCTGGGCGTCGAGATGAGTCACGGCATCGCTGTAGAAGGCGGTAATCTGGCGGATCGCGTTTTCATCGACCAGCCTTTGAAGACCATCCGCCATTGTCTCAGACTTCCCTCTGTTGCCGCGATCGGATGCCGGCTTCACCATGTTTGCGCCGGCATGTCATCAGCAAAGCCGTGCTCAAGCGTTATACACCAGCGGCATCCCTGGCTCGGCCCAGCGTGTCTTGACCAGCGTCCCGTTCATCGAGCAGGTGATAAAAGCGTCGCGCATGTCTTTGCCGCCAAAGGCGATATTGGTGGTGACGGGGTCCGGCGTGACGTGAGTAGTGATCGCTCCATCCGGTGTTACCGTCGAGATCGCTCCCACTTCGCCGATGGTGGCCACGCAGATATTGCCCGCCGCCGTGATCGCGAGGCTGTCGAGACTGACCATGCCAGGCATCGTCGCCACCAGCCGGGGCTCCTGCGGTTGGGTGCGGCGCTCGAAGGCGTAAAGCCGCGCCGACATCGTATCGGCGACATAGACGGTGCGCATGTCGGGCGAGAGGCCAACGCCATTATAGCTCAGCGCCTGATCCTTCACCCGGACGATCGCCGAGCCATCCGCTTTCGCGCAATAGAGCCCACCATAGCGCTTGCCCGTCGTTTCCAACTGACCGAAATCAGTGAACCAGATGTTGCCGTCGCAATCGAACATCAGATCGTTAGGCGCACTGAGCGGGCGGCCATCGCAGGCATCATAAAGGACATCCCAGCGCCCGGTGCCCAGGTCCACCCGCTCGATCCGTCCGACGCGGTCGCCGCGGGCAAACCAATCATGGCCAACGCCGCCATTGTTGCAGGCATACAGCGCGCCATCGGGTCCGATCGCCGCGCCGTTAGGGCCGCCGCCGGGCTCGCACACCACTTCCTTTTTGCCGGACCAGCAGCGGCTGATCCTGCCACCCATCGATTCGACCACAATCACCGAGCCATCGGCCATCACCACCGGCCCCTCGGGGAAACTCAACCCCTCGGTCACGATCTCGAATGCCATGCCCTCTCCCCCGCTATTTTGTGCTCAGAGTTTGCTCGGAAATTAGCTATACTAATTTCTAAGTCTGTGCCGTCCCGCTCCCCCTGCCCAACCACCCCAAGGGTATCCTGTAATGGGTGGTTGGGCAGGGGAAGCGGGACGGCACAGACTATCCGAAACGAAGTTTCGGATCAGACTCTAATCCTGAGTGCTTGATCGCGAAAGCGACCTCCGTTTGGCATATCCATCCGGCGAAATCTCTGCCACACCCATCGCCGGGGACGACAGGGGTATCCGCAAGCGGACCGAACCGATGCATGGGCTACCGAACCGCTTCGCAGCGGTTCAGACGGTCAGCGCTTGCTCAATTTCCAAAAGGAAATCAGATGCTAAAATGGACCTTGTGCGCGGTTGGCTTAATACTCGCGACCACCCCGGCAATAGCGCAGATGGGCGGCGGCGGTATGGGCGGCATGGGTGGTGGTGGCATGGGAGGCGGCGGCATGGGCGGACATACCCATAGCGCCGACCCGGATGCCGGCCCGCCGGAAAACCACGATACCGGACCTCATCCCCATGTGATGAAAGCCATCAGCAAGGAGAAGTTCGACAAGGAAGTCACCGCCATGTTCGCCCTCGCCGACACCAATCGCGATGGCGTGGTGACGCTGGTCGAGCTGCAATCGCTGATCGATGCCCGGCGCGAGACGATCATCCGCTCCCGTTTCAGCCAGATCGATGCGAACCACGATGGCCGGATCGATCTCGTCGAATTCATCGCCTGGCAAAAGAGCCTGGGTTCGGGCGCGATTTCTGACTGCGCCGGCTACGCCAACCAGGACCAGCTGGTGAACGAGACACTCGCGCCCCCGCTCGGCTCAAGCGAGCAGGACGAGGCCCTGAAGGTTTTGATCGAGCCGCTGAGCGCGGTGATGATTACCCGCGCCAATGTTCACTACCGCGCCGGGCTGGCTCTCGACGACTTGCTGGCTTATGAAAACCAGCGTTTCGACACGGCCGATACCGACCATGACGGCTTCCTGGAGCAGGATGAGATCGAAGTTGCGACAAATGCCCGCGCTGGCCACGGCCACGGCCGGCAACATCGTGACGGCGGCCCATCGCCCGACGAGTAAAACGCTCGCTCAGGCTACCCCTCCGCCCGGCTGACCGATTACGGTGGCCGATTCGACGCGCAGTCGCGTCAGCCGGGACGATTGCAGGCGCCAGCCGACATCGAGCTTCACATAGGTTTCATGGTAATGCCCGAAGCCATGCAGCCAGGTCGCGCCGCCGCCGAGTGGGTGTCCTGGGCTGCGGTAAAGCCGGTCTTCCATCGCCCACACCACCTTGGCGGTGGTGTCGGAGGTGAATTCGATATCCGGCATATGACCGTGGTGCACCGACACCTGATCGGCGACCGAGGCGGAAACCATGCGATCAAAGTCTCCAGCGGCTCGACGACGATATCGGCTTCAGGCACTTCGAGCCGGCCATCGGGCGCCCACACCTGATTGCGCCAGATGGCCCAATCCTTGTGATCGAGCGCCCAGAAATACCGCGCCTTGACCTGCTTGATCGCCTCGATCGCGAGCAGCCGTTCCAGGTCGTTCATGGCACCACACGCTTGTCCGCGGGATAGCGCAGGGTGGCAACGCGCTCCTTGATCCGCCATCCGGCGTTGGTGCGCACCACCCAGTCGTTGTTTTCACCGCCCCACATCGAGCCGCCATCGGGATCGGGGATCAGCCATTTCATCTTGACCAGCACACGGCCATTTTCCTCGCGCACCCAGGGGTTGGTCATATGGTGCTGGGCGGGATGGGGCGGCTTGCCCAGTGCGAAGAACCCCTTGATCGCCTCGATCCCCTCGAACAACGGACCGCCGGTCGGGCGGCCATCGAACCGCGCATCTTCGGTAAACACCAGCGGGAACATGCTCTGGTCGGAATGATCGACCGCGTGGTGGCACAGCCCCATGAGCTGATAGATTTCAACGATATCACTAGTATCCAGCATGATCTTTATCCTCTTCCCTAGATATTTTAAACCAAAGCTTAGGCGATCGCCTCTTCGCCTTCGAGCGTCACTCGATGCAGTACCCGACCGCTATCGGCGGGGTAAGGCTCGACCCGGTGCAGCACGCCGCAATTGTCCCAGGCAATCATGTCGCCGACCTGCCACTCGTGGCGGTAGACGAAACGCGGCTGGCTCGCCCATGCCTTGAGTTCGACGAGCAGCGCATCGCTTTCCCCGCGGTCCATGCCTTCGATCCAGTCGGCGCTCGATCCGAGCAGCAGCGATTTGCGGCCCGAGCGATGCGTCCAGACCAGCGGATGACGATGAATGGCAAAGCTCTGCCAATCCGCTGCCATCTCCGGCGTGACCAGTTCATGCACGCCGCGCTGAGTGCCCATCATGGTGTGCGCCGCCTTCAGCCCGGCGATCTGCGCCTTTTTCGCCTCGGGGAGCTCCTCATAGGCAGCGTAGGTATTCGAGAACAAGGTCTGGCCGCCGGTTTTGGACAGGACGCGCCCGGTCAGCACGGTACCTCGCGCCGGCACCGGATCGTTCCAGCCGTCGAAATGCCAGCTCAACGTGCCCTTGAGATATTTGGCGGTCTCGGTGACGTTCACGTCAAGGCTGATCTTGTGCAGCCCGCGCTCGCCCTGGTCGGTGGGTGTGCCGAGGGTTTGGGCGAACTGGCGCTGCTCCTCGTCGGTCAGCCCGATCTTCGGGAAGGTGAGCACGCCGCGCGCTTCGAGCAATTGGCGCAGCTCTGCGGCCTTGGTGCCACCGAGCAATATGGCTTTATCGGTATCGACGCGCGTGCCGACCAGCGGGGAAAGGTCAGTGGTGGTGAAGGGCACGATAGGTCTCCTAAATATCGATGCAAATCTTACCGAAATGCCCGCCCTGTTGGAGATGCCGAAAGGCGTCCAAGCTGGCAGGTTTTCCAAGGCGCATGGCCTTCATATGTTTTCCTCTTCCCCTTTACAGTCTGACCCAGGTTAGCTTCCCGTGCCGATGCTGTCAGACTTGCCCAATCGGGACAAGCTTGCCTGGCTGCGATTTTCGAATCTCCTCACCCTCCGCTATTTTTTTACAAACCAAATTATCAGAATTATAGGAGTTGACTGGTAGGCATTGGGCAAGGCCACGGCGATCGAGCGCATGATGCGGCGATGGCAGAGCCAGCGCAGATGCAGAGGTAAAACATGAAGTACATCGCATGGATGGCTCTCGCGCTGGCGGGAACTTCGAGTCTGGCCATGGCCAAGACCCCCGATCCGGCGGTCGCGGACGCTGCGGTTCGCGCGGCGGCGACAGTGAAAGCGATGAACCCCGATGAAAAGACGGTGCTGACGCATGGTATCATGGCCATGCCGCTGTTTCCCGGGATGCAAATGCCTGCGGACGCGATCCTGGGCGCGGGCTATGTAGCAGGCGTGCCGCGATTGAACGTGCCCGCGCTTAAGGAAACCGATGCCAGCCTCGGCGTCGCCTGGGTCGGCGGCATGCGCCACGATGGCGCGACGCCGCTGCCCTCAGGGCTCGCTCAGGCCGCGACATGGAACCCTGAAGTGATCCGCCAGGCCGGTGCGATGATCGGCTCGGAGGCGCGCGCCAAAGGTTTCAATGTCCTGCTGGCCGGCGGCGCCAATCTGATGCGCGATCCGCGCAATGGCCGCACATTCGAATATCTTTCGGAAGATCCGTGGCTGACCGGCACACTGGTCGGTGCAGCGATTGCGGGCATCCAGTCCAACCACATCATCTCGACGATCAAGCATTTTGCGCTTAATGATCAGGAGACCGGGCGCAATTTCGTCGACAGCCGCATTACCGAACCCGCCGCGCGCGAAAGCGATCTGCTCGCCTTCGAGATCGGTATCGAACGCGGACAGCCCGGATCGGTGATGTGCGGCTATAATCTCGTCAATGGCCACCACGACTGTGACAGCGACTGGCTGCTCAACACCGTGCTCAAGCATGACTGGCGCTATCAGGGCTTTGTCATGTCGGATTGGGGGGCGGTGCCGACGCTGTCTACGGCCACGAACGGCCTCGACCAGCAATCGGGCGCGCAGCTCGATCCGCAGGTCTTCTTCGCCAAGCCGCTCGCCGACGCAGCCGCGCATGACGCGGCCACGGCGGTTCGTCTCGACGACATGAACAAGCGCATCCTCACCGCGATCTATGCCGCCAGCATCGACAAAAACCCGCCCACGCCCGGCGGCACTATCGACTTCGCGGCGGATGGAGCCGTGGCGCTCGAAGCGGCGAAGCAAGGCATCGTTCTGCTACGCAATCAGGGCGGCATCCTGCCACTGACCACCGGCGCCAGGAACATCGCGGTGATCGGCAGCTATGCCGACACCGGCGTGATCTCGGGCGGTGGTTCGAGCCAGGTCGATGCGCCCAGCGGCCCGGCGGTTCGGGTTTCGCGCGGTGGCGAAGGGCCGTTAGCCGATTTCATGCAACAGCATTACCATTCCTCGAGCCCGATCAAAGCGATCAAGGCGCTCGCGCCCGGCGCCGACATCCACTTCCGTGACGGCAATTACATTACGGACGCGGTGACGGCAGCGCGCAAGGCCGACGTCGCCATTGTCTTTGCCACCGCCTGGCGCACCGAAGGCGAGGATGTGCCGGACCTGAGCCTGCCGCACGGGCAGGACGAATTGATCGCGGCGGTCGCCGCTGCCAATCCGCATACCATCGTCGTGCTCGAAACCGGCGGCCCCGTGGCGATGCCGTGGCTCGACAAGACCGCGGCGGTGATCGAGGCCTGGTATTCGGGCGGACGCGGCGGCGAGGCGATCGCCTCGGTGTTGTTCGGCCAGACCAATCCCTCGGGGCGGCTGCCGGTGACCTTTCCGGCCAGCCTCGACCAATTGCCGCGTCCGAAACTCGATGGGCTGGGTGAGATCGAGGATGCCAATGCCCATGCCGCGCCTGCTGGCGTGCAGCTTGCCGCCAATTACGACATCGAAGGTTCGGACGTCGGCTATCGCTGGTTCGCGCGCACCGGCGCCGCGCCCTTGTTTCCCTTCGGCTTCGGCCTCAGCTACACCAGCTTCACCACGAATGGCCTGGCGCTGCATGGCCTCGATGCGAGCTTCACCGTTCGCAACACCGGCAAGCTGGCGGGCGCGGATGTCGCGCAGCTTTACCTCGTCAGCCGGGGCGGCGCGCCGAAACAGCGCTTGGTCGGTTACGCGCGGGTGGCGCTGGCGCCGGGGGCCAGCCAGAAAGTGCAACTCACCATTGATCCCCGTCTGCTCGCTGACTGGCACAACGGCGGCTGGGACATTCCTGGCGGGGACTATGGCTTTGCGCTGGGCAATGATGCGCAGCATCTTGGGCCTAAGGTCACCGTTGCTATGGCTGCGCGGCATTGGACCGATTGAGCCCCCCTCCTAACAAGCCGCGTTAATCGCGTCTCACCCGTACCCCTTCCCGTCCGTCCCGAGCTTGTCGAAGGACTGCTTTTCTTTTCTGGGTCTTACCGGAAGAACAAGGCAGTGCTTCGACGAGGCTCAGCATGGGCGGGTTGGGCGCTTGGATCGGAATTCGCGCAACGAAGCTATGAGCACGATCCCGCGTTCAATGCATCGGAACTGCGACCAATGGGCAAATATTGTTGCTTTCCAAGGAACCCTGGCTGTGCTTGGCTGGGGCGATGCAGCGTCCAGCGGTTCTTATTACAGGGGGTGCCAAGCGCATCGGCGCGGTGATCGCGCGGCGTTTTGCCGAAGCAGGCTGGCATGTCGTGATTCATTACGGCCAATCGCGCGAGGCTGCCGAAGCGCTGGCCGCGACTTTGCCCTCCGCCGAATGCGTGTCCTGCGACCTCGCCGACAGCGACGCCGCCGTCGCCATGGTGCGCGGATTGGCGGCGCGGCTGGATGACTGGCGGGTGCTGGTCAATTCCGCCGCCGTATTCCGTTTCGACAGCGTCGGCGCGCTCGATGTCGAAGTGTTTGGCGAAGCGATGGCGGTCAACGCCGCCACGCCGGCGCGCATGGCCCAGGCCTTCCTGGCGCCGCCCGAAAGCGGCGGCGCCCGCGCCGCGAATGGCCGAAGGGTGATCGACCTGCTCGATATGAAACTGGCCAATCCCAACCCCGATTTCTTTTCCTACACTATGGCCAAGCATGCCTTGGCCGCCACCGTGCGGATGCTTGCTATGGGAGCCAAGCAGATTGGGGGCGGCAATCAGGCCGGTGGTAGCGCAGACCGCATCTATGGCCTCGCCCCCGGCGCGATGCTGCCCAGCCATGACCAGGCGCCCGAGGAACATGAAACCAGCGGCCGCATGAATCTGCTGGGCCGCTTGACCGATCCCGACGAACTGGCGGACGCAGCGCTGTTTCTCAGCGAAGGCTGGCTGGCGAGCGGTGAGACGCTGTTCGTCGATTCGGGCCAGCATCTGCTGTCGCAACCGCGCGATGTTTTGTACCTGGCCCGCGCATGATCTTCAGCACCGTCCTCACCTCGGCCAGCGTGGTCGCTCTTGCCGAAGTCGGTGACAAGACCATGCTGCTGGCGATCCTGCTGGTGTCGCGGATGCGCAAGCCCTGGGCGATCCTGGGCGGTATTTTCTGCGCGACAGTGGTCAATCACCTGATCGCCGCTTTCGTCGGCAGCGAAGTGTCGGGGCTGCTCGATGCCAAGTGGTTTCGCATTGTCGTCGCGGTCGGCTTCATCGCCATGGCTATCTGGACCCTGGTGCCCGACACCATCGATGACGACGACACCGCCGCGGTGCGCTCGCATGGCGGCGCCTTCCTGACCACGGTGATCGCCTTTTTCCTGGTCGAGATCGGCGACAAGACCCAGATCGCTACGATCGCGCTGGCGGCGCATTACCATTCGGTACTGGATGTCGCGATCGGGACGACGCTGGGGATGATGATTGCCGATGGTCCCGCCGTATTCCTGGGCGAAGCGCTAGTGCGGCGGATTTCATTACGGGTTGCCCGTATCGGCGCGGCGCTGCTGTTCCTGATCCTAGGCCTATGGCAATTGGGTGCGGTGCTAAGCGGAAACTGAGAGCCTCACATGTTGCGATGTGAGGCGTCGCCTGTTAGGCGCGCCGCGCTATTCCCTCGCGCATAAGGTTCACCCCATGTCGGATATCAAGAAAGTCGTCCTCGCCTATTCGGGCGGTCTCGACACCTCGGTCATCCTGAAATGGCTGCAAGTGACCTACGGCTGCGAGGTGATCACCTTCACCGCCGATCTCGGCCAGGGCGAAGAGCTGGAGCCGGCCCGGGCCAAGGCCAAGCTGATGGGCGTGCCCGATCATCACATCTATATCGACGATCTGCGCGAGGAATTCGTGCGCGATTTCGTGTTTCCGATGATGCGCGCCAATGCTCGCTATGAAGGCGATTACCTGCTCGGCACCAGCATCGCCCGCCCGCTGATTTCCAAGCGGCTGATCGAGATCGCCCGTGAGACCGGCGCCGATGCGGTGGCGCATGGCGCGACCGGCAAGGGCAACGACCAGGTGCGCTTCGAACTCTCCGCCTATGCGCTGGAGCCGGGCATCAAGGTGATCGCGCCGTGGCGGGAGTGGGAGCTGACCAGCCGCACCGCGCTGATCGCCTGGGCCGAGAAGCACCAGATCCCCGTGCCCAAGGACAAGCGCGGCGAAAGCCCCTTCTCCACCGACGCCAATCTGCTGCACACCTCATCCGAGGGCAAGGTGCTCGAAGACCCGTGGCAGGAAGTGCCCGATTACGTCTTCAGTCGCACCGTCAACCCGGAGGATGCGCCTGACACGCCCGAATATATCACCGTGGATTTCGCCAAGGGTGATGGCGTCGCGCTGAATGGCGAGGCGATGAGCCCGGCGACGCTGCTGACCGCGCTCAACGAGCTGGGCCGCAAGCATGGCATCGGCCGGCTCGATCTGGTCGAGAACCGCTTCGTCGGCATGAAAAGCCGCGGCATGTACGAAACCCCCGGCGGCGAGATCTATGCCCGCGCGCATCGCGGCATCGAGCAGATCACGCTCGATCGGGGCGCGGCGCATCTCAAGGACGAGCTGATGCCGCGCTATGCCGAACTGATCTACAACGGCTTCTGGTTCGCCCCCGAGCGCGAAATGCTCCAAGCCGCGATCGACCACAGCCAGGCGCGGGTCAACGGCACGGTGCGGCTCAAGCTCTACAAGGGCAGCGCCTCGGTGGTGGGCCGCAAATCGCCCGACAGCCTCTATTCCGAACGCCACGTCACCTTCGAGGACGATGCTGGCGCTTATGATCAGAAGGACGCGGCGGGCTTTATCAAGCTGAATGCGCTCCGGTTGCGCCTTTTGGCGCAGCGCGACGGGCGTTGAAAAACCAGTTAATTATGCGCCGAACCGCGCTCTTTGACGGGTTTCCCCTAAGTTGTCCACCACCGAAATCGTGATTGTGGATAATTTTTGAAAAAAGTTCTTGCGCGACTCAGCAATGAGGCGCAGCTTTGCCTTGCCGAAACGGTGACTTTGAACTGCTAATTCAATGGTTTAGGCCAAAGAATTGGGAGGAAGAAGTTTAGCTGGATCGGGACGGCGGCAGAGCCCGCAGCAGTATCGGAAAACGCGACTGATGTGTGCAGGGTTCGTCCCGGCAACTCAGACGAACCGCAGATGCAGCGAGAGGCACGCCACCGTTATGACCATGACCGCTTGGTCCACACGATGTGAAAGCGCTACCGCTCACGCGGTACACCGAGCATCAATGGGTCAAACCGTCACGGGCATGGGACCGCCGGGCGTAGGAACAAGGCTTCTCCGGAAGCCAGTTCCCCGCCTGACGGGACTCGTTATATCGAGAGAGATCGCTACCTTTCTTCTCGCTGCCCGCTTGCGGGAGGGGCGGGGGTGGGCATTTCCGTTCTTCTTCTAGAGTTCGCTCGCCAGCGCATCAGCGATCGCCCGCACCACGCCGTCCAAATTCGTCATCACATCCACGTTCGAGAAGCGAAGCACGGCAAAGCCCTGCGCTACCATAAAGCTGTCACGCGCTAGGTCTTCATCCGGCGCAAATCATGCGATCAGCCGTCTACTTCCACGACGAGCCGTGCGGCGCGGCACAGGAAATCGGCAAATAGGGGCCGATCGGTATTTGTCTGCTGAATTTGTACCCGCTCACTTGTTCACGACTCAAAGCACGCCACAGCAATCGCTCGACGGGCGTGGCTTGATTGCGCAATTTCTTGACGCCGGTCGTATCGCGAGGTTGGAAGTGCCCACCCCCGGCCCCTCCCGCAAGCGGGAGGAGCGAAGAAGCGCCTTCCATTCCGCTCACTCAGCCGCTTCTCGCGAACTCGCCTTGTTCCGCTTCAACAACGGTGCCAGATAATGCCCGGTAAAACTCCGCGCATTCTTGACGATCTGCTCGGGCGTGCCCTCGGCGACGATTTCGCCGCCCCTCACCCCGCCTTCGGGCCCGAGGTCGATAATCCAGTCGGCGGTCTTGATGACATCGAGGTTATGCTCGATCACCACCACCGAATTGCCCTGCTCGACCAGCCGGTGCAACACTTCGAGCAGCTTGCGGACATCCTCGAAATGCAGCCCGGTGGTCGGCTCGTCGAGGATATAGAGCGTCTGGCCGGTAGACCTCCGCGCCAGTTCCTTGGCCAGCTTCACCCGCTGCGCTTCGCCGCCGGATAGCGTCGTCGCCTGCTGGCCGACCTTGACATAGCCGAGCCCGACCTCGTTCAGCATATGCATCTTTTCGCGGATGGGTGGCACCGCCTGGAAGAAGCTTTCGGCGTCCTCGATAGTCATATCAAGAATATCAGCGATCGAGTGGCCCTTGAACTTCACCTCCAGCGTTTCGCGATTGTAGCGCTTACCGCCACAGCTTTCGCAAGTGACATAGACATCGGGCAGGAAGTGCATCTCGATCTTGATCAGCCCGTCGCCCTGACAGGTCTCGCAGCGCCCGCCCTTGACGTTGAACGAAAACCGTCCCGGTTTGTAGCCCCGCGCGGCGCTTTCGGGCAGGCCGGCGAACCAGTCGCGGATCTGCGTGAAGGCGCCGGTATAGGTCGCCGGGTTCGAACGCGGGGTGCGGCCGATCGGCGATTGGTCGATTTCGATAACCTTGTCGCAGTTTTCGAGACCGGTGATCTTGTCATGCGCGCCGGCAATCACGCGGGCGCCGTTGAGCAGCCGTGCGGCGCCGGCTTGCAGCGTATCGATGGTGAGCGAGCTTTTGCCGCTGCCCGAAACACCGGTGACGCAAACGAAGGCACCGAGCGGAATACGCACGGTGATACCCTGGAGGTTGTTAGCGCGGGCGTTGTGGATGGTGATCCCGCGCCCGTTGCCCTTGCGGCGCCTCTTCGGCACCTCGATACTGCGCGCGCCGCTGAGATATTGGCCGGTCAGGCTGTCCGGGCTGGCGAGAATATCGTCCAGCGTGCCCTCGGCGACGATCTCGCCGCCATGGATGCCCGCGCCGGGGCCGAGATCGACGATGTAATCGGCATGACGGATGGCATCCTCGTCATGCTCGACGACGATCACGGTATTGCCGAGGTCGCGCAGCCGTTTCAGTGTTTCGAGCAGCCGGTCGTTATCGCGCTGGTGCAGGCCGATCGAGGGTTCGTCGAGCACATACAGCACCCCAGACAGACCGCTGCCGATCTGCGACGCCAGCCGGATGCGCTGGCTCTCGCCACCCGACAGCGTGCCGCTGGTGCGATCGAGGTTGAGGTAATCGAGACCGACATTGTTCAGGAAACCCAGCCGCTCGTTGATTTCCTTGAGGATGGCTTTGGCGATTTGCTGCTGCTGGTTGGTGAGCTGCGCCTCCAACCCGGAGAAAAACGCCAGCGCATCGGCCACCGAGCGCCGCGTGGAGATCGAAATATCCTCGCCGGCGATCTTGACGCTCAGCGCTTCGGGCTTGAGCCGCGCACCGTGGCAGACCTCGCAGGGCTGCGCGGTCTGGAACTTGGCCAGCTCCTCGCGCATCCAGGCGCTTTCGGTTTGCAGCATCCGGCGATTGAGATTGCCGATCACGCCTTCGAACGGCTTGGTGACGGTATAACTCTTGCGCCCGTCGATGAAGGTAAGCGGCACCGGTACTTTCCCGGTGCCATGCAGGATCACCAACTGCGCCTCGCCCGGCAGATCCTGCCACGGGGTATCGAGGCGAAAGCCGTAATGCTTGGCGAGGCTCGACAGCACCTGCATGTAATAGGGCGAAGGCGGATTGCTCTTGGCCCAAGGCATGACCGCCCCCTGCTTGAGGCTGAGCGCTTCGTTAGGGACGACCAGTTCGGGATCGAACAGCAGCTTTTCACCGAGCCCGTCGCACGTCGGGCAAGCGCCTTGCGGGGCGTTGAAGGAGAACAGCCGGGGTTCGATCGCCTCCAGCGTGAAGCCCGAGACCGGGCAGGCGAATTTCTCGCTGAAGACGATGCGGTTGGCCGCCAGGCCAGTCCCCTTCATCGCCTTCTTGCCCTGAGCTTCGGCCGCCTCACCCTCGCGACCCGGCACCGGGCCATCGGCGAGATCGACGAAGGCCAGCCCTTCGGCCAATTTCAGTGCTTGTTCGAAGCTGTCGGCGAGCCGCGTCTCGATGCCCGGCTTCACCGCGATGCGATCGACCACGACTTCGATGTCATGCTTCAATTTCTTGTCGAGCGCCGGCGCCGCCTCGATCTCGACCATCTCGCCATCGATCCGCACGCGGGTGTAGCCGGCCTTCTGCCATTCGGCCAATTCCTTGCGGTACTCGCCCTTGCGCCCGCGCACCGCCGGCGCCAGCAGATAAGCGCGCGTGCCCTCGGGTAATTGCATCACCCGATCAACCATTTGCGTGACGGTCTGGGCAGTGATCGGCAGGCCGGTAGCGGGTGAATAAGGCACCCCGACGCGCGCCCATAGCAGCCGCATATAGTCGTAAATCTCGGTGACGGTGGCCACCGTCGAGCGCGGATTGCGGCTGGTGGTCTTCTGCTCGATCGAGATCGCCGGGCTCAGCCCGTCGATATGCTCGACATCGGGCTTCTGCATCATTTCGAGGAATTGCCGCGCATAAGCACTCAGGCTCTCGACATAGCGTCGCTGCCCCTCGGCATAGATGGTATCGAAGGCCAGGCTCGATTTGCCCGACCCCGAGAGCCCGGTGATGACGATCAACCGATCGCGCGGCAGGGCAACGTCGAAGCCCTTGAGATTATGCTCGCGGGCGCCCCGCACGGTGATATGGGTCAGACTCATGCGCCCGTATGTTCCAGATTTGTTCGATTCGAGCAAGGGCAAAGCAATGCCCGCATGGTCCAGCATCGGCCGGGCGGAATGGCCGTTTTAAGGCGCTGTCATACCGCTGTCGGCGGGTTGTATACCAATCCGTTCATGCTGAGCTTGTCGAAGCACTGTCCTTCTTCCCGGCACGCGCTTGAAAAGAAGAGCAGTCCTTCGACAAGCTCAGGACGGACGGGGGAGAGAAAATGAATCAGGACCACGCATCAAAATAGGCGCGGGGGAGATCGTGATCCGCCCGCGTCATATGTTCCACCGATTACTCGGCAATTGCGCGCTGCACTTCGCCAATCTTCTTGCCACCCTCGAAACGCCCGAGGCCGTAATCGCCCCTAATCGTCGTGCGCAACGTGCGGCGTTCGTATTGGGCGTCGCAGCCCTCGACCGAATGGAGCATCCGCAGATTATCCCAGATCACCATGTCGGTCTCCTTCCAATCATGGAAATAGACATGGCGGCCAGTGGCAATGCGATTAAGCGTCTGACATACCTCTTCGAACAGCGCGTCACCCGCAGCGTCCTCATGGCCCTCGATGCCCTCGGCCATCCACGGCGCGAAATGGAGCACCTTTTGGCCGCTGGGCCGCGTCCACACCGCAGGATGGATCGCGCGCGGGAAGGTCGCCGCTTCCTTGAGCAGCGCCGGGGTCGAGCTATATTCAGTAAGCGGTATGAAGTTCACGCCGAAGCGCATTTTGGTCAGCCGCGTATCGAGCGTGTAGATGATGTTGAGATGATCGAGGCGGTCACGCAGTTCCTGGGGAAAGGCGTGATAGAGATCGATGCCATCGGCAAAGCCGGTGCGGCCACCATGCGGCGCATTGATCGGCGCGCGCAATACGCCGGCGCGGTTAAGCTCATCCTGGTAGCAATGATCGAAGTGCCAGGGCGAGAAACGCGCGACGGGCTTGCCGTCGATTTCCACCAGCCCCTCGCCATCCTCGATACGGTCGGGATTGGGTTTGTAATGCATGTCGATCACGCCGGGGGCGAGATCTGTGTCGGTGCGCCCGGTGGTGGTGGTGGGGTGATCCTTGAGCGGGCCGAATACGGTGCTGATCGCCACCTGCATTGCCGAGGTCGGCTCGACCCCGGAAAAGACGATCATGCCGCGCTCGTAAAACAGCGCTTCCAGCCGGCTGCGCGTGTCGGAATCGCGCAAATTCGCCAGGGTGACGCCCTCGACCACCGCGCCGAACGACAGATCATCGCGCAATTCCCGAATACGAATTCCAGACATGCCTGCTCTCCAACCGGGCGCCGCTATGGCCACCGGCCTTGACGCGCGTCACTTTTGTGACGGCAGGATACCGGATATCGATGGCAACGGCAATGCAGACGGCATGACCTGAAACGCAATGCTGCACCCTGCCCGTCTAATCTTAAGGAATCGGGTTCATACTCTGCGCCAGGTATGTCCCGCCGCGGGACACGCTCGAAACCGTCCGTGCCGCTGGGTCATGGGCGCGCTAGGCAATACAACTCATGGCCCCCGCTTCCCTCCCCCTTGTCTTAGAGACTGACCCGAAATTAGCTGCGCTAATTTCGAAGTCGGAAGCGGGCCGGTACCGACTTTCCGAAACGGAGTTTCTGTTCAGACACTTAGACGGCCCTACGCAGGACGAAGACGCGGCGCGGCCCTCTGATTTTTCGGCTCGGCTGCGACGGCGCGACGGCGGCGCGATGGCCCGCCAGCGCCAGCAGCGCTCGCTGGCGTTCCGCCTGATGGTCATGGTGATCGCCGCAATGACGATCACCTTATGGAGCAATCCGCAGATTCTGGGCATGGCGGATGCCAGCCCCGCCGAGGCGGCGACGCTCGCGCCGGGTACCGCGTTGGCGGTCGAACCGATGCCCTTCGAAAAGCCCGGCGAAAGCTTCCCCGGCTCCGCTTATTACTATGTCGTGCCGGATACGATACCCGCTAATTATTTCAATCCGATACAAGGTGATCTTGCGAGCACGGCGCATGGCGACGATGCGAACGGCCCGACCGCATTCGGTGCGCTGGCCAGCGGCGAACCCGGCCCCGCCGCACGCGCGCTGAGGCAAGTGGCCAATCCGATCGATCGGACCCGGGCGCTGACCTGCCTGACCGCAGCGATCTATTACGAGGCCGCCAGCGAGCCCGACGATGGTCAGCGTGCCGTCGCCCAGGTTGTCCTGAATCGCGTGGCTCATCCCGCATTTCCCAAGACGGTGTGCGGCGTCGTTTATCAGGGGTCGGAGCGGACCACCGGTTGCCAGTTCACCTTCAGCTGCGACGGTTCACTAGCCCGCGCGCGCGCGCCGTTCTTCTGGCGCCGGGCCGAGATGGTCGCGCGCGCGGCGCTCGCCGGCTTTGTCTTCACCCCGGTCGGACTGGCCACGCATTATCACACTTTCGCGGTGCACCCGGCCTGGGACAGCGCCCTCGATTTCATCGGCCAGATTGGCGCACATCGCTTTTATCGCATGGCCGGCGCGGCCGGAGCGGCGCCAGCGTTCCACTTTGCCTATGCCGGAGGCGAACCGCTGCCGCAGCCCCATCCACGCAGTACGGCGCCGGCACTGCGCGACACTTCGCCCGATCCGCTGGCCATCGAACGCGCTTATGACGCCGGGCTGAGGGCTGCGCAGGGCGATCCGCGACAGGTCGGGTTGCTGGCAGCCAAGACCGCAGCCAGTCCGGAACCGGCTTTTTCCAGCGAAGCCACGCAGCGCGGCGGGGATGCCGCATTCCGCTTGCCGGAACGCAGCGGGGAAAGCGACGTCAAACCCGAATATGTGGCCAGTGGCCGCTGGATTTCCGAGCCGCAATAGCCCGTGGCCCCGGGATTGCGGCCCGATCCCACCATGGCGATGACGCCACCTTCATCGCTGCCCCAAGACAGGTTTTTCCGCAACCTGCCAAATTGACATCCCCCCAGCCCAGCGAGTATTATCGATTTATTGACCATGTCACGGGCCTGCTCCATGATCGAATGGTTGCCATCAGGAGTTGTGGTCGTGGGACAGAACCAGCAGGCGAACGGTACAGCGGTTTACCGAGCCGGCGGTAATATGGATCGCGCCGCCCAGGGCAGCCCCCTGGTTGGGGTTGGCGTGGGTGGCCCGCGCGCGCGCGCGCTCCACATCGAATATGCCGTCCTGTTCTACCTGATGCAGGGCCTCGGTTCGATCCTGGCGATCTGGTGGATGTTGACCCATCAGACCGGCTGGGTCGAATGGTCGATGTTCATCACTGGCTATCTGGTCATCAACTTCGGTGTCGGGGTCGGCTATCACCGCTATTTCACGCACCATTCATTCGAGACCACCCGCTGGATGCAGACCCTGTTCGCGATCTGCGGACAGATGGCCGCCATGGGATCGATCATCAACTGGGTAGCCGATCATCGCCGCCACCACGCCTTCGGCAATGTTCCCGGCGACCCCTACGGGCCCACAGTCGATGGCCACGGGCGCCCGATGTCGGGCTTCAAAAGTTTCTGGATGTCGCATTTGGGTTGGCTGCACGACAATACCTACAGCGACTGGGCGATCTATGCCAAGGGCATTGCCGATGATCCGGTGCTGCAGTTCTGTCACCGCACCCGCTATGGCTGGGCGATCGTTTCGATGATCCTGGCCCCGGCGGCATGGGGCTATTTCCTCGGCGGGCCGGAGCACGTCATCGGCACGATCCTGATTGGGGGGAGCCTGCGGTGCTTCATCTTTTCCAACGGCGTGGCCTTCAACAACAGCCTGGCGCACAAGTTCGGCTATCGCCACTTCGACGAAGACAGCGGCGCGACCAACAATTGGTTTTCCGCGCTGCTCACCTTCGGCGATGGCTGGCATAATGCTCATCATGCCGCACCGCGTATTGCCAGCAACCAGGTAACCTGGTGGGAAATCGACATTAACGGCTCGACGATCCACGCGATGGAAGCACTCGGCCTGGCCTGGAAGGTGCAGCGGCGCCCCAAGGTCACCGCCAAGGTTCTACCGCGTCACATGCAAAAGATGTTCATTTTCAAGTCTGTTCCGATCGTCGCTGATAGCGAATACCTCGTGGTGCGGCCCGCCGGAGGGACGCCGACCAGTGCAGGCGGCGGCATGCTGTTTGCCGACAAATCCTCGCCAGAGGAGCAACTCATGGTGCCGGCTGCCAACAGCGCAGTGGACACGATGGAGAAGTCCGCAGCCTTAAGAAGCCAATGACCTCAGCGCGGGGACTCATCGGGGGATGGGTTCGCGCCTGCCGCTTTTTGGCAGGAATGACGGTTCCTATTTGGGCTTTCGCCAGTTTCTCATGCAGGACTGCTGCGTCGTAGCGCTTGCAGCGGTCCATCGATCATATCAGTGAGCTTGGAGCGTCGCATCAAATGATGCGACAACAACAACAACCAAGTCTAGGCCAAAATCCTCGACATCGGGCCTCGTCCCGGGGTCGGGGCAAAGCCAGATTTTAACTTATGGGCCCAAAAACGTAACCATACCGCATCACTGATGCTTAGCCACTCGCGCGATACCATAGGCCATCCCGTTCGAATATCGCCACTGGAGCGCCCGCCTTTATGTCCGTTCGCATCGCAGTTGGCAGCCACCAAGAGTGTGCCGTCGTCACCCGGGCCTTGACGATGCCGCAGATCCGGGTGCCAGCCAATGACCAGGATGATTGCCGCACTCGCGAACTGCCACTGCGCGAGGCTTTGCTCCATTTTGCCGCACATGGACTCAGCGCAGCCGAACGTGCGCGCGAAAAAGCAGAGCGGTGTTTTTTCGCCGGCAATCGCCGGGATTATTTGCACTGGATGGAAATCTGCCGGGTGCTCGATCGCCGCATGGCCGATTTCGCGAGCCGATCGAGCATCCTCGACCGACGCTAGAGCGGGCAGCGTGATATGTGAACACGCTGCCCGCTCTAAACTTTTGTTGTCGCATCGTTCAATGCGAAAAACCGGTGCCCACTTTTTCGCACGATGCTCTAAGCTGCTTCCAGCGTTAACTTCGGCTCGCCGCCGTGATTAAACCCGGGCGGAGCCTGCGCCCCCTGCATGGGACGCTCGCACCCTGGAACCCGATAAAATTAGTCCGCTCAGCAACCATAACCAATGGGTTGGAAGGTTCCCGGTGGCGGATGCTCCGGCATGCAACGGGTTACAACCAATTACAGTGACATCGCCGTTAACCAATCGGTGATACAAGCAGTTTAACGAGAGAGGAAGCCAAGGAGCCCGGCCATTTTCCGCTTTCGAAACACCATGCGACGCGCGCTTTCGCAAAACTCGCTGGATTTGCGGGTTCGCCAGGTGCTGGTCGAAACTTTATATACTCAACCCAGCAGTTTGTTGCTGGGCGGTATCTGCGGCATCCTGACCGCCTGGGGCGCAGCGGCGCAATCTGCAAATTCCGCCTTGGCGGCCAGCGCTGCCGCCCTGACCGTCATCGCCATTTCGCGCGTCGTAATGGCATGGTTACTGCCCCGGCTGAAGTCCCACGACTCCCGCCTTCTGGAAATACTCTACGAGGCAGGCGCATTTAGCTATTCGGCTATCTGCGGACTGATGGCCGCCCAAACCCTTTTCCTGCATGCGCCGCCAACCGTCTGCACCTTGATGTTGGGCAATGCCATCGCGTATGGCGTGGCCATTGCCGCGCGCAATGCCGGCCGTCCGGCGATTGCGATCGGCCAGACTTTCCTGGCGCTCGCACCGGTGATTTTCGCCTGCGCATGCCAAAGCGATCCGTCGCTTCGCATCCTGGCCTTCTCGCTGGTGATGCTGCTGCCCGCAATGGCATCGGTAACGCTCAATACCTTCCGCGTCCTGCGCGATTCGATCACCGCCGCCGAGACCAGCAAGCGCCTGGCTGACAAGATGCAGGATCTCGCGCGTACTGACGTGGTCACCGGGCTGCTCAACCGCGCCGGCCTCAATCACCATCTCGTCGAGCGGCTGATGGCGATCGGCCCCGAAGACAAGCTGGCCTTGTTCTGGCTCGATCTCGATCGCTTCAAGGAAGTGAACGACACTCTCGGGCATCAAGTGGGCGACCGGTTGCTGGCCGAGGTTGCGACTCGGCTCAAGGCGCGCTCGCCCGCAGGCGCCTGCGTCGCGCGTTTTGGCGGCGATGAATTCATTGTCGCCTGCGAAGTGAAAGACCGTCGCGAGACCGAACTGCTGGCGAACGGTCTGCTCGACGAGATCACCCGGCCGATCCGGATCGACGACGATAGACTGGAAATCGCCAGTTCGATCGGCATCGCCATCCTGCCCGATGACGGCGCCGATCTCGATACGGTGATGCAGGGGGCGGATCTCGCGCTGTATCATTCAAAGGTCAACGGCCGGAAGCAGTTAAGCTTCTTCGCGCCGTCGATGACGCGCAATCTCGTTCGCCGCAAGGAGATCGAGGCCGAATTGCGCGTCGCGCTGCAGCGCGATGAATTGTCGGTGTTCTTCCAGCCCATCATCGATCTGGAAACCGGACGGATTCGCGCGTTCGAATCACTGGTGCGCTGGTTCCATCCCGAAAAGGGCGAGTTACGCCCCGACGAATTCATCCCCGTGGCCGAGGAAAGCGGAGCGATCATCACGCTCGGCAACTGGATCACCGCCCAGGCGGCGCAATGCGCGGCCGGATGGCCACCCGAGGTCACCATCGCGGTCAACCTCTCGCCACTGCAGATTCGGGCTCCCGGCGCAGCGCTCGGCATTCTCAATGCTCTGCGCGAAGCAAAGCTCGATCCCCGCCGGCTCGAACTGGAAATCACCGAGACGGTGCTGCTCGAACACAGCGCCAATACCGAAGCCTTCATGGCCGAACTCGCCAATGTCGGCGTCCGCTTCGCGCTCGACGATTTCGGCACCGGCTATTCCTCGCTCAGCTATCTCAACAAATATCCGTTCAGCAAGATCAAGGTCGACCGCAGCTTCGTCTCGGGCTCGAGCGCGGGCATGAAAAGCGACGCGATCATCCGCGCGGTCTCGGGCATGGCCTCGACGCTGGGGATGGAGGTCGTCGCCGAAGGGCTCGAAACGCTGGAGCAGGTCGAAGCGGTGCGCAAAGCCGGCTGTACCCTGGGCCAAGGCTATTATTTCAGCCGCGCCGTCCCCGATTACCTGGCAACCATGCTGCTCGCCCAGGAACGCGAGCAAAGCGGTGTGAGCCTGCGGCGCGCCTGATAAAGCGTAAATCCACAGGTCAGACAGAAGCCGAGAGCCCTCGCTGTTCGAACCTATGCTACTGCGAACCATTTGCAAAATTACCTTGAATCGCAGTGTTTTCCTGCCTTGCAATACGCGGCGGGGAGGAATAGGGCGCTTGCCAAGTCAACTCGATTACCCAGTAAGGGTAGCCTGCGCGCTTGCGGGACTGTGCCGGCAAACCTGATCAATCCGTGCTGCCGAGCGGTCAATTCCGTCTGGCAAGCCCCGCAGCAGCATAAGGATTAAAACCTCCTCATGGCACGCAAGAAAATCGCACTGATCGGCGCCGGCAACATCGGCGGCACCCTGGCTCACCTCGCCGCGCAGAAGGAACTGGGCGACATCGTGCTGTTCGACGTGGTCGACGGCGTGCCGCAGGGCAAGGCGCTCGATCTGTCGCAATGCGGCCCGGTCGAGGGTTTCGACGCCAAGCTGACCGGCACCAGCGACTATGCCGACATTGCCGGGGCCGATGTCATCATCGTCACCGCCGGTGTCCCGCGCAAGCCGGGCATGAGCCGCGACGATCTGCTCGGCATCAATCTGAAAGTAATGAAGGCGGTCGGCGAGGGCATCAAGGCCAACGCGCCTGACGCCTTCGTGATCTGCATCACCAATCCGCTCGATGCCATGGTCTGGGCGCTGCGCGAATTTTCGGGCCTGCCGCATAACAAGGTCGTCGGCATGGCCGGCGTGCTCGATTCGGCGCGCTTCAGCACGTTCCTCGCTGAAGAATTCGGCGTCTCGGTGCGCGATGTCACCAGCTTCGTACTCGGCGGCCACGGCGACACCATGGTGCCGATCGTGGAATATTCCACGGTCAAGGGCATCCCGGTTCCCGACCTGATCAAGATGGGGCGTTCGACTCAGGAAAAGATCGACGCCATCGTCAAGCGTACCGCCAATGGCGGCGGCGAGATCGTCGCGCTGCTCAAGACCGGCTCGGCCTTCTATGCCCCCGCTGCTTCGGCGATCTCGATGGCCGAAAGCTATCTCGGCGACCAGAAGCGCGTGCTGCCTTGCGCCGCGTATCTCACCGGTCAGTATGGCATCAACGATCTTTATGTCGGCGTGCCGGTGGTCATCGGTGCCGGCGGGGTCGAGCAAGTGATCGAGATTACGCTGGACGACAAGGCTAAGGCTGGACTCCAGGTCTCGATCGACGCGGTCAAGGAACTGTTGGTGGCCTGCAAGGGGATCGATGAAACGCTGAAGTGATCGCCTCATCCGTCACCCCGGCGAAGGCCGGGGCCCAGGCCCGCGGTTGGAACTGGATACCGGCCTTCGCCGGTATGACAAATTAGGCTCGCGTGACGCGAAATGGGCAAATGTGGTTATGTCTACATCATGGCCAGCAAGCGCAACGGCACTTTATATATCGGAGTAACAAGCGATCTCATACGCCGGGTGTGGCAACACAAACATGGCACGTTCGATGGTTTCACCAAGCGATACGGCTGCAAGGTGCTGGTTTGGTACTCGACTTGTGACCGCATTGAAGATGCCATCCGGCGCGAGAAGCAGATGAAAGAATGGCAGCGCGCCTGGAAACTGCGCGTGATTGAAGAAAGCAACCCGGGCTGGGACGACCTGTTCGAGCCCCTGTTTGGAACACTGGACCCCGGCCTTCGCCGGGGTGACGAAAAGGAATAGCAGTTCGATGTCCATCCTCGTCGACAAGAACACCAAAGTCATCACCCAGGGCATGACCGGCAAGACCGGCGAATTCCATACCCAGGCAGCGCTCGATTACGGCACGCAGATGGTCGCCGGCGTTACCCCCGGCAAAGGCGGCATCACGCATATCGGCCTGCCTCAGTTCGACACCGTCGCCGAGGCCAAGGCCGCGACCGGCGCCACTGCCTCGTGCATCTATGTGCCGCCGCCAGGTGCTGCCGATGCGATCCTCGAAGCGATCGATGCCGGTATCGAACTGATCGTCTGCATTACCGAAGGCATTCCGGTGCTCGACATGGTGCGGGTGAAGCGCGCTCTTACCGGCAGCAATTCACGCCTCATCGGGCCGAACTGCCCCGGTGTGCTGACTCCCAACGAATGCAAGATCGGCATCATGCCGGGCGCGATCTTCAACAAGGGCTCGGTCGGCGTCGTCAGCCGTTCGGGTACCCTGACCTATGAAGCCGTGCATCAAACCACCATGGTCGGCCTCGGCCAGACCACCGCGGTCGGCATCGGCGGCGATCCGGTCAACGGCACCAATTTCATCGACGTGCTCGAACTGTTCCTCGCCGACGAGGCCACCACCTCGATCATCATGATCGGCGAAATCGGCGGCAGCGCCGAGGAAGAGGCTGCACAGTTCCTCAAGGACGAGGCCAAGCGTGGCCGCAAGAAGCCGATGGTCGGCTTCATCGCCGGGCGCACCGCCCCGCCGGGGCGGCGCATGGGCCATGCCGGCGCGATCGTGTCGGGCGGCCAGGGCGGCGCGGAGGACAAGATTGCGGCGATGGAATCGGCGGGCATCCGCGTTTCGCCCTCACCGAGCGAGTTGGGCACCACGCTGGCGGCGCTGATCAAAGAAATCGCCTGAGAAAAATAGTCGAAGGAAATAGCCTGGGGCTGGCAGCAAGCTGGGGTTAACCATAACCCGCTAATAGAGGCCCGGCAAAAGCGATGTGCGGTTTTGTCATTTCATTCTCGTATGAAGAACGGCGCTGTTTAGCGATTGCGCCGGGCAAATAAGCATTTCGCGGGTTGCGCCGGAGACCTCCTCCGGCGCGGAAAGGTCTCATCATGGGCAGCGAAAGCCACGATTTCTTCGAAACCAATGCCGATCTCGATCAGCCCCAGCCCGGACCCAGCTGGCAGCGCGCCGGCTGGCCGCTGACCGGCGCCGCCAGTGAAGACGATCTGACGCAGGCGCTTGACCCGCTGGTGCTGAAGCCGGCGGTCAAAGCCGCTGCCAAGCAAGCCGGCATCGCGCTCGACGACGCGTGGATCGAAGCGGCCGCGACCGATACTATTCGGGCGGTCATGCTGATCCGTACCTATCGGGTGCGCGGGCACCTGGCGGCGGACCTCGATCCGCTCGGCCTCGCCAGACGCGACATTCCACCCGACCTCACTCCCGAATTCTACGGCTTTTCGGGCGACGCGCTCGACCGCAAGATCTTCCTGGGCGGCTATCTCGGCCTGCAATGGTCGACGATGCGCGATATCGTGGCGATCCTGCGCGCCAATTACTGCGGCAAGGTCGGCATGGAATTCATGCATATCGTCGACATCGAAGAGCGACGGTTCCTTCAGGACCGCATGGAAGGCGCTGACAAGACGATCGATTTCACCCCCGAGGGCAAGAAGGCGATCCTCGGCGCGGTGGTGCGCGGCGAGCAATATGAGAAATATCTCGGCCGCAAATTCGTCGGCACCAAGCGCTTCGGGCTCGATGGCGGCGAAAGCATGATCCCCGCGCTCGAAGCGGTGATCAAATATGGCGGCCAGAAGGGCGTCAAGGAAATCGTCTACGGCATGTCGCATCGCGGCCGGCTCAACGTGCTCGCCAACGTCATGGCCAAGCCTTACAAGGTGATCTTCCACGAGTTTTCGGGCGGCACCGCCAATCCCGAGGATGTCGGTGGATCGGGCGACGTCAAATACCACCTCGGCACCAGCACCGACCGTGAATTCGACGGCATCAAGGTGCATATGAACCTGATGCCCAACCCCAGCCATCTGGAAACGGTGGATCCGGTGGTGCTGGGCAAGGTGCGCGCTTATCAAGTGTTTCACGATGATATCGGCCCCGACAAGCACAAGCAGGTGCTGCCGGTACTGATCCATGGCGACGCCGCCTTTGCCGGGCAAGGCATCGTCTGGGAGTGCTTCGGCTTTTCCGGCATCCGTGGCTACAACACCGGCGGCTGCATCCATTTCATCGTCAACAATCAGATCGGCTTCACCACCAGCCCGCAATTCTCGCGCGGCTCGCCTTATCCCTCGGACGTCGCCAAGGGCATTCAGGCGCCGATCCTGCATGTCAACGGCGACGACCCCGAGGCAGTGACCTTCGTCTCCAAGCTGGCGATCGATTATCGCCAGAAGTTCGGGCGCGATATCGTCATCGACATGTGGTGCTATCGCCGCTTCGGTCACAACGAAGGCGACGAACCCAGCTTCACCCAGCCGCTGATGTATGCCAAGATTCACCAGCACCCGACGATCAGTGAAATATATGCTGAGCGGCTGGTGCGGCAAGGCGTGATCGGCGCCAATTATCTGCCCGAGCTGGTGGCGGGTTTCACCGGCTTGCTCGACGAGCATTTCGACGCGGCGAAGACCTACAAGGCCAATGAGGCCGACTGGTTCGGCGGTCGCTGGAGCGGCTTCAACAAGCCGATGGACCCCGAAACCGCACGGCGCAATGTGCCCACCGGGATCGAATCGAAGCTGTTCGACAGCCTCGGTCGGACGCTGACCACGGTGCCCGGCGATCTCACCGTGCACAAGACCCTGGCTCGCGTGATCGATGCACGCCGCACGACATTCGCCTCGGGGCAAGGCTTCGACTGGGCGACCGGCGAAGCGCTGGCCTTCGGCTCGCTGCTGTCGGAGGGCTATTCGGTACGGCTCTCGGGCCAGGATTCGGGGCGCGGCACCTTCAGCCAGCGCCATGCGGTATGGGTCGATCAGACCAGCGAACGCAAATATGTGCCGCTGTCCACGGTGCCGCACGGCCACTTTGAAGTCCATGACAGCACGCTATCGGAATATGGCGTGCTCGGCTTCGAATATGGCTATGCCAGCGCCGACCCCAAAACGCTGGTGCTGTGGGAAGCGCAATTCGGCGATTTCGCCAATGGCGCGCAGATCATCATCGACCAATATATCGCCGCGTCGGAAGCCAAATGGTTGCGCGCCAACGGGTTAGTGCTGCTGTTGCCGCATGGCTATGAGGGCCAGGGGCCGGAGCATAGTTCGGCGCGGCTGGAGCGGTTCTTGCAGCTTTGCGCGCAAGACAATCTCCAAGTCTGCAATATCACGACCCCGGCGAATTACTTCCATGTACTGCGCCGCCAGATGCATCGGCCGTTCCGCAAGCCGCTGATCATCATGACCCCCAAGAGCCTGCTGCGCCATCCGATGGCCAAATCGGCAGCCAGCGAATTTGTCGGCGAGGGGCATTTCATGCGCATCCTTTCCGACCCCGCCGCGCCATCAGCAGAAAAAACACGCCGGCTGGTGCTGTGCTCGGGCAAGGTCGCTTATGATCTGATCGAAGCGCGCGATGCCGCCGAGATCGACGATCTCCAGATCGTCCGGCTCGAACAGCTCTATCCGTTCCCCGGTGAGCCGCTGGCGGCGAGACTGGCGCATATGCCGAATCTCGAACAAGTCATCTGGTGCCAGGAAGAGGCGAAGAACAACGGCGGCTGGTCCTTCGTCGAGCCGCTCATCGAAGCCGCGCTGCACGCCGCCAAGATCAAGCCCAAGCGGCCACGCTATGCCGGCCGCGCCGCATCGGCTTCGCCGGCCACCGGCCTGGCCAAGCGCCATGCCGCCGAGCAGGCCGCATTGGTCGCCGATGCGCTGGGGCTGTCGGTTCGTTCGGAAATCCGCCGCAAAAAGAAGGCCTGAGCCCGCCAAGGGCGCAGTGACAGATTATGGCAAGCGAAGTCAAAGTCCCGGTTCTGGGCGAATCGGTATCGGAAGCGACGATCGGCCAGTGGCTGAAACAGCCCGGTGAAGCCGTGGCGATCGACGAGCCCATCGTTAGCCTGGAAACCGACAAGGTCGCGATCGAGGTCAACGCGCCGGTGGCCGGGATAATGGGTGCGCAGCTGGTCAAGCTGGGCGATACCGTGTTGGTGGGCGCGCTGATCGCGACGATCGAAGAAGGCAGCGGCACGGTGGCCCCTGCCCCCGCAGCCGCATCGGCCAGCGCAGCCCCTGCCCCCGCGCTCTTGTCGCCATCGGCGCCCGCCGAAGAAGCTGCCGCCGACCCGGCGGTGCTCTCCCCGGCGGTGCGGCGAGCGGTTTTGGAATATGGCATCGATCCCGCCAGCGTGAAGGGCACAGGCAAGGACGGGCGCCTGACCAAGGAGGACGTGATCGCGGCTGCCTCGGCCAAACAGTCCGCGCCAGCGCCCGCCGCTGCTCCGATCGCGCCTCCGCCCGTCTCGGCGATCGCGGAAGGCGCGCGCGCCGAAGAACGGGTGAAGATGACCCGGCTGCGCCAGACCATCGCCCGGCGGCTCAAGGAAGCGCAGGATACCGCCGCGCTGCTGACCACCTTCAACGATGTCGATATGTCCGCGGTGATCGCGGCGCGCGACAAGTACAAGGAATTGTTCGAGAAGAAGCATGGCGTGCGGCTTGGCTTCATGGGCTTCTTCGCCAAGGCCGCCTGTCTCGCGCTGAAGGACATCCCCAGCGCCAACGCCCGGATCGAGGGCGACGAGATCATCTATCACAAATTCGTCGATATCTCGGTGGCGGTTTCGGCACCGGGCGGCCTGGTGACGCCGGTGGTGCGCGATGCCGATGGCATGAGCTTTGCCCAGATCGAAGGCGCCATCGCCGAATACGGCAAGCGCGCCCGCGACGGCGCGCTCACCCTCGCCGACCTCAAAGGCGGGACCTTCACCATTTCCAATGGCGGCGTATTCGGCAGTCTGATGTCCACCCCGATCATCAATCCCCCGCAAAGCGCGGTGCTCGGCCTCCACCGGATCGAGGACCGGCCCGTGGCGCGCGGCGGCCAGGTCGTCATCCGGCCGATGATGTATATCGCGCTGTCCTACGATCACCGGTTGATCGACGGTCGTGAGGCGGTGACCGCGCTCAAGATCATCAAGGACGCGATCGAAGACCCGACCCGGCTGCTGATCGATTTGTAACGGGCAGAGTAGCCACTATATTTCTTGCTCTCTCCCCTTAAGGGGAGAGATACGAAGGCTTGGCAGCTTGCTGCCTAGCCGTAGTTGAGAGGGGCCCGGCCAGCTTGCGCTCCCCCTCTCCCAACCCTCTCCCCTGAAGGGGAGAGGGCTTGAAGGATCCCTCACGCGAATTCAGGGGCTGGCGATGGCTGACTACGATTACGACGTTCTGGTCATCGGCTCCGGTCCTGGCGGCTATGTCGCGGCGATCCGCGCGGCCCAATTGGGCCTCATAGTCGCCTGCGCCGAAGGTCGTGAGACGCTCGGCGGCACTTGCCTCAATGTCGGCTGCATTCCCTCCAAGGCGCTGCTCCATGGCTCGGAACTATATGCCGACGCGGTGGAAGGCACGCTCGCCAAATTCGGCGTCAAGATCGACAAAGTCGAGTTGGACCTGGCGGTATTGCAAGGCGAAAAAGCCATTGCAGTCAAGGAACTGACCGGCGGTATTGAATTCCTGTTCAAGAAGAACAAAATCACCTGGCTCAAGGGTTATGCCCGTTTCACCGGGCCGCATGCCGTCGAAGTCGCCGGTAAACCCGTCACCGCCAAAAATATCGTGATCGCCACCGGCTCCAGCGTGACGCCACTGCCCGGTGTGGCCGTCGATAATGACGCCGGCGTGATCGTGGACTCGACCGGCGCGCTGGCGCTCGACCGCGTGCCGGAGCGGTTGGTGGTGATCGGCGGCGGGGTGATCGGGCTAGAGCTGGGCTCGGTGTGGCGACGGCTTGGCGCCAAGGTCACCGTCGTGGAATTCCTCGACCAACTGCTGC
The DNA here is from genome assembly GCA_026225215.1 of Sphingomonas palustris. Classification (GTDB taxonomy): domain Bacteria; phylum Pseudomonadota; class Alphaproteobacteria; order Sphingomonadales; family Sphingomonadaceae; genus Novosphingobium; species Novosphingobium palustris. The sequence continues at coordinate 42,670 of JAMFSI010000012.1, forward strand.
CCGGTATGGACGGCGATATCCGCAAGGAAGCCGCCAAGATCTTCCGCAAGCAGGGTCTGGAACTCAAGCTATCGACCAAGGTCACCGGCGCCACCGTCGCGGGCGCCAAGGCCACGCTGACGCTGGAGCCGGCTGCAGGGGGCGCCGCGGAAACGCTGGAGGCCGATTGCGTGCTGGTGTCGATCGGCCGCCGCCCCAACACCGAGGGGCTGGGGCTCGATGCCATCGGCCTGAAGCCGAACGCGCGCGGCCAGATCGAAACCGATCACGATTTCCGCACCGCCATCGATGGCGTCTGGGCGATCGGCGATGTCATTCCCGGCCCGATGCTGGCGCACAAGGCCGAGGATGAAGGGATCGCCGTCGCCGAAAACATCGCCGGCCTCACCGGCATCGTCAATCATGACGTGATCCCCAGCGTGGTCTATACCATGCCCGAGATTGCGGGCGTCGGCCTGACCGAGGAAGCTGCCAAGGCCGCCGGCCATGAACTCAAGATCGGCAAGTTTCCGATGTCCGCCAACAGCCGCGCCAAGACCAATCGCGAGCCCGACGGCTTCGTCAAAATCATCGCCGACGCCAAGACCGACCGCGTCCTCGGCGCCTGGATGATCGCCTCCGTCGCCGGCACGATGATCGCCGAGGCCGCCCTGGCGATGGAATTCGGGGCAACCAGCGAAGACATCGCTTACACCTGCCACGCCCATCCCACCCATTCGGAGGCGATAAAGGAAGCGGCCATGGCAGTGACAGGCAAGCCGATTCATATGTGATGTAGAGTGCGGAGACTCTGGGGCCAGCGGCCCCAGGTCTAAGCTACTCTTAAAACCCCTACAGCACTGGTCTTCGCGCGACGCGCGACGCTGGTAGTCCCTGCGATCGACACCACAGCTACCAGCGCCCCGGCCAGCATATCGGCCAGGTAATGCGTGCCCTCGACCGGCGTGGACAGCAGCATCGCCGCATTCAGCGCCAGCAGCGGCCAACGCAACGCGCGGATTGGCCAGGCGGTGAAGCAGAAGATCAGCGCCGAAGTGGTGTGGAAACTGGGGGCACAGACCAGGCCGCGCAGCGCCCCGAGATCGACTTGAGTCATGGCGTGATCGCGCAGTTCCGGGATCATCTGCGATTGGTACAGCGCGCTCATCGGCATGTAGGGGATGTGCCCCTGCCATAGCGCCGCCAGCGGGCCTCTGGCCGGAATCAAGGGAAACAGGATCAGCGTCAGGATCGCGGCGATCCAGAAATTGATCAGGAACAGCCGCGCTTCGCCGCGTCGCCCGGTATGGGCGAGATAGCCGAGCAGGATCGCCGGAGTGACATAAATGCTGACGTAGGCGGCCTTGCCGGCCCATTGCAGGGCCGGATGCGAGGATACCGTGCGGTACCAGGTCAGCCAGTCGAAGTGGAGCGCCTGATCGATGCGCTCGAGCTTGGGATCGGCATAGCCGACGCTGGCGGCGGCAGCGGGATAGCTGGCGATGATCCCCATCAGGCTGATCAACAGAAATATGATGGCGTGGCCACTGAACTCGCGGAGCGCATGATGCCATCGCGTGGCGCGGCGGCGGCGGACGTGGAGGAGCGCTGCCAGCACCGCTCCCAGGGCGTAAAGCGAGGCCGTCAGCGGTGGGAAGAAAATTCGGATATGCTGGCGCCACATCAGTCCCATCAACACGGCGGCGCTGGCGCCCAGCCCGACGATGAGCCAATGGCCAGGGATCAGCGGGCCTTGGCAGGCATTGCCCGAGGGCATTTTACCCCCTGCCCCGCTATTCGCCTTCATGCCTCACCCGCTCGTTTTATCATTCTGCGTGCGCTGTAACGAAACCGTCATGAAAACCAAGCCCGTAGGCCCCGATCACCTTACCTCCAGCCCGGTCCATCGCGCGAGAAAGGCCAGCTCATCGGCGCTCTCGGCGATCGCCTTGTCGGTCGGCTTGCCCGAGCCGTGGCCTGCCTTGGTCTCGATCCGGATCAGATGCGGCTTGGCGCCGATAGCAGCGGCTTGCAGCGCGGCGGTGTATTTGAAACTATGCGCGGGAACGACGCGATCGTCGGTGTCGCCGGTGGTCACCAGGATCGCCGGGTAATCCACGCCGCTGTGGATATTGTGATAGGGCGAATAGGCGCGCAGGATTTTGAAATCCGCTTCCCGCTCGGGGTAGCCATAATCATCGACCCAGTAGCGCCCGGCGGTGAAGCGGTCGAAGCGCAGCATATCCATCACCCCGACCTGGGGATTGGCGACGGCGAAGAGATCGGGGCGCTGGTTGGTCACCGCAGCAACCAGCAGTCCACCGTTCGAGCCGCCCTGGATGGCGAGGCCGCCCTGCGGCGTGATCCCTTGCGCGATCAGATATTCGCCGGCGGCGATGAAATCGTCGAAGACATTCTGCTTGTTGCCGAGCCGCCCGGCATCATGCCAATCCTTGCCGTATTCGCCGCCGCCGCGCAGGTTGGCGAGGGCAAAAGCACCCCCGGCCTGCAACCATGCCATCCGTGATGCCGAAAAGCCCGGGGTCAGCGCGATGTCGAAGCCGCCGTAGCCATAGAGCAGTGTCGGCACCGCACGATGAGCCGTCGCGATATCCCGGCGGCGGACAATGAACATCGGTACGCGGGTGCCATCGCGCGACCGGTAGAAGACCTGATCGACGGCATAATCGTCGGGGGCAAAATCGAGTTTTGGGCTGGCGAAAATCGCGCTTTGTCCGCTCGCCATATCATAGCGGTAAATCGTTGTCGGCTGATTGAAGCTGGAGAAGCTGTAGAAGGTTTCGGGATCGCCGGGCTTGCCCTTGAAGCCGCTGGCCGTGCCGATGTCGTTGAGCGCGAGTTCATGCACCGCACCACCGCGGAAATCGACGACCAACGCATGGCTGGCAGCATCGCGCAGGTAAGTCAGGATCAGCTTGTCGCCGATAATGCTGGCCTGCTGCAGTGGTTCATCGCCTTGCCGGATGATCTCACGCCAATCCGGGAAAGGTGCAGCGAGATTGATCGTCATCAGCCGATAGCGCGGGGCATCCCAATTGGTCACGAACCACAAGCTTTCGCCGATGCTATCGACCAGTTTCCAGTCATGATCGAAGCCGGTGACCAGCACCCGCACCGGCCAGACATGCTCCTTGCGCACGGCAAGATCGATCAGATGCACCTCGTAACGCGCATCGGTGCCGATCGCGCTGGTGATGACGGCGTAGCGGCCGTCCGAGGTAACCTTAGCCTTGTGCCCCCAATCGGGATGGCCCGGCGTAGCGTAGACCAGTTCATCCGCGGACTGGGATGTCCCGATAAGATGATACCAGATCGCCTTGTTGAACGTCAGCGCCTGGAAAATCTGGCCTGACGGAGGTGCGGGGAAACGGGAGTAGAGAAAGCCATGCCGCCCGATCCAGGCAATATTGCTGTCATTGACCCAATTCAGTTCGTCGGGAAGCAGGCGGCCGCCGGCGACATCGAGCACATGCAGCACGCGCCAATCGCTACCGCTTTGCTGCACGCCATAAGCCAGCAGCGCACCATCATGCGACGGCTCCCATAGTTCGGGATCGAGGGCGGCGGTGCCATCGCTCGACCAGCTGTTGGGGTCGAGCAGCAAGCGGGGCTTGCCGCCCAATCCGTCGCGCACCTCGAGCGTCGGCTGGTTCTGCAGTCCCGAATTGCGCAGGTAAAAATAATGTCTGCCGGCTTTGCGCGGCAGGCCGAAGCGCTCGAAATCAGTCAGCGTCCGAATGTGAGTGGCAAACCACTCGCGCGCCGGGAGCTTGGTGAGATAGCTTTCGGTTACCGTATTTTCGCGCGACACCCAGTCGGCGACGTCCGGATCGCTGCGCACGTCACCTTCGAGCCAGCGATAGGGATCGGCGATCTTTTCGCCGAACAGAGGCTCGACCAGATCGCCGCGTCGCGTATCGGGGTATTGGATCGCCGGCATCGCCGACGACTCTGCGACGGCAACGCACGGCAAGCAAGCACCGAGCACTGCTGCCACCAGCAGCACGCCTCGCCGGATCGAATGGACTAGCGGTCGCAAGCTAAGCCGCGACCGCTTCGCACCGATCAATCGTCGGCTTCATCCGTGAGCACCGGGCCCGAATCCAAACCCTTGGCCGCGACATCGCGATCGACCAGTTCGATCACCGCGATCGGCGCCGCGTCCGAGGCGCGCAGTCCGGCCTTGATCACTCGGGTGTAACCGCCCTGGCGCCCGGCATAGCGCGTGGCCAGCACGTCGAACAGCTTGATCAGCTGGGCATCGTCGAGCAGGCGAGCGTGCGCCAGGCGGCGGTTCGACAGCCCGCCATGCTTGGCCAGCGTGATCAGCTTTTCCGCGTAGGGGCGCAGCTCGCGCGCCTTCGACAGCGTGGTGGTGATCTGCTCATGCTTGATCAGCGCGGCAGCCATGTTGCGCAGCAATGCAGCGCGATGCGAACTGGTCCGCTGAAGTTTGCGGTGGCCGACTTTATGACGCATTGTCTCGTTTCCGTTCGTAAGGGGGCCGTATCAGGTACCCCGGTCCAGGCTGATTTCTGGGCCAGCCCATGCCCAATTCATCCCGCCTACCCTGAGCTTGTCGAAGGGCTGCTTTGTTCTTTCGGAGGACACAAAAGAAAAGGCAACCCTTCGACAAGCTCAGGGTGGGCGGAGGTATTTTCTAACCCAGCAGCTCTTGCTCGAGCTTCTTGGCCATTTCTTCGATATTTTCCGGCGGCCAGCCAGGGATGTCCATGCCGAGGCGCAGACCCATCGACGACAGCACTTCCTTGATCTCGTTGAGCGACTTGCGTCCGAAATTCGGGGTGCGCAGCATTTCCGCTTCGGTCTTCTGGACGAGATCGCCGATGTAGATGATGTTGTCGTTCTTGAGGCAATTGGCCGAACGCACCGACAGCTCCAGCTCGTCCACCTTCTTGAGCAGGTAGCGGTTGAGCTGATTGGTATCGCCTTCTTCGGCCGGCGCGGAGGCCATGCCGATCATCGGCGAAGCACCCATCGGCGCCGCGTCTTCGAAATGCACGAACAGCGCCAACGGGTCCTGCAGGATGCGCGCGGCATAAGCGACGGCGTCCACCGGAGTGACGGTACCATCGGTCTCAACGGTAAGGTTGAGCTTGTCGAAGTCCAGTTCCTGGCCGATGCGGGCGTTGTCCACCTTATAGGACACCTGGCGCACCGGACCGTACAGCGAGTCGATCGGGATCAGCCCGATCGGCGCATCGACGGGGCGGTTCGCCACTGCGGGCACATAGCCCTTGCCGGTATCGGCGGTCAGTTCCATGTTGAAGCTGGCGCCTTCATCGAGATGGCAGATCACCAGATCCTTGTTCATCACCTCGATGTCGCCGGAGACAGCGATGTCGCCAGCCGTCACCTTGGCGGGACCGGTGGCCGACAGCTGCAACCGCTTGGGGCCTTCACCCTGCATGCGCAGCGCGATCTGCTTCACGTTGAGCACGATGTCGGTCACGTCTTCGCGCACGCCGGCCAGCGACGAGAATTCATGCAGCACGTTTTCGATCTTGATCGACGTGATCGCCGCACCCTGCAGCGACGACAGCAGCACGCGACGCAGCGAATTACCCAACGTCAGCCCGAAACCGCGCTCGAGCGGCTCGGCAATGAACGTGGCGCGACGCTTGGCGTCGTTGCCCGACTTCACCTCGAGGTTGTTGGGCTTCTTCAGTTCCTGCCAGTTCTTGATATTGACAGTCATGGATTTCCCCTAGGGTTGTATTCTGGCGGGAGACCGCGCTTTCCCGAAAGGTTTCCCAAAACGGGGTGGCGCGGCCAATCCGGATTCGCGAGGGCACGACGGCCACCCGCGAAGGCGCGATCAGACGCGGCGACGCTTCGAAGGCCGCACACCATTGTGCGGGATCGGTGTCACGTCGCGTATCGAGGTGATGGTGAAACCCACCGCCTGAAGGGCGCGCAAGGCGCTCTCACGACCCGAACCCGGGCCCTTCACTTCGACTTCCAACGTGCGCACGCCGTGCTCGGCGGCCTTCTTGCCGGCATCGTCAGCCGCGACCTGGGCGGCATAAGGCGTCGACTTGCGGCTGCCCTTGAAGCCCATGGTGCCGGCGGACGACCAGGCAATCGCATTGCCCTGCGCGTCGGTGATGGTGACCATGGTATTGTTGAAGCTGGCATTCACATGGGCGATGCCGCTCGAAATATTCTTGCGCTCCCGCTTTTTGATGCGCTGAGGTTCACGTGCCATTGCTGATAATCCTGAGGATAAACCGGTGGGAAAGATGAAGGTGAGGAAGCGGAATACCGCGCTTCCTGATTACTTCTTCTTGCCGGCGATGGGCTTGGCCTTGCCCTTGCGGGTACGGGCATTGGTGTGCGTGCGCTGGCCACGAACCGGCAGCCCCTTGCGATGACGCAACCCGCGATAGCAGGCCAGATCCATCAGGCGCTTGATGTTCATCGCGGTTTCGCGACGAAGATCGCCTTCCACGGTGTGATCCGCGTCGATCGCTTCGCGGATATGCAGCACTTCCTGATCGGTCAGATCCTGCACCCGGCGGGAATGATCGATACCGATCTTGTCGGCAATCAGCTTCGCCTTATGCGGACCAATGCCATGAATATAGGTCAGCGCGATGATCACGCGCTTATTAGTGGGGATATTTACCCCGGCAATACGAGCCACTTACTTCTCCATGCTCCACGGAATATGGCAGCTTTCCGTAAGGAAAATGGCAACCAACTCCATCTCAACGCTTTGCCACAACGACCTCATCGGGGCCCGAACGGAAAAAAGCCCGGTTGGCGTGCATGTCTGCAACCGCCTGCCGGACTGAACCCGATTTTGTCGCGTGAAGGGCGCGCTTAAGGTGATTCGGCCGGACTGTCAACAGCCCAACCGATCAAACCGGCGCATACCGCAGTCGCGCCATGGAGGAGCAAAAATCCCACCGCATCGTCGCCTGCTGATGCCGGTTTTAGCCTACTCGGCTCGCCTAGTCAAAGCTTAGAGCCGGATGGTGCCGGATGGTGCAAGATTGACTCAGCCGGGCCTGAGAGACTGCCTCGAAATCCGCTAAAGAGCGGATTTAGAAGTCTGTGCCGTCCCGCTCCCCCTGCCCAACCACCCGTTAAAGGTACCCTGTGGGTGGTTGGGCAGGGGGAGCGGGACGGCACAGACTATCCGAAACGAAGTTTCAGATAAGGCACTAACGCCCTTCCTGATCGGATGGGCCCGCCGCCTTATGCGAGGCAGCTTCGCCCAAGCGAACGAATTGCTCGGTCAGCACCTTATCGACCACCGGCGCGATCTCGTCGGGCTTCTGGCGCATAAAACCGCCGACCACGTAAGACCACGTCAGATGGGTACCACCGCCGGTGAGCGGTTTCAGCACCACCGTGAGCGTGCCGGTCAATGCTTCACCTTGCAGCGGCCCGAGCGCGCCCGACAAGCGCAGCAATTTGGGCGGCATCGCCGCAATGACCCGCATATGCTCGATACTACCCGAATGCATATCGTCAGGCGCGCCCTTGGGCGGAGGCAACTTCTCGCAGAAGCAGCCCCCCGCTTCCGGAACGAGCGAAAGATTGCCAGCATCGCCCGACCAGCTGTGCAGCGGATTCCACCATTGTGCCGGCGCGATCAGCGCTTGCCAGACATCCAGCGGAGACTCGGCGGGCAGATCCTGTTCGGCGGCGACGACAAAGCCGGCATCCGATTTCTGAACGACGTCCGCCTGGGCATTCGCCGCCAGCACCGGCCCTATGGCCAGCATCGGGGCAAGGACCGCAGCCAGCACCAGAGACATCGCGCGCATCCGAGCACTCCTTCCGTGGCGGCCGCTAGCCGATCACCACCGCGGTCAATGCGTGACCTTTTGACCGATCGCACTTTCGATCGCGGCGGTGACGTGATCCATCTCGGCCATGCCGTCCACCCGCGCGACAATGCCGCGAGCTTCGTAGATCGGCAGGATCGGCGCAGTCTTGGCGCGGTACTCGGCCATTCTGGTGCGCACGGTCGCCTCGTTATCGTCCGGACGGCGCTTGAATTCGGTGCTACCGCATTTGTCGCGGACGCCGACCTGGCGGGGTTGTTCGAACTTGTCGTGATAGCCCTTGCCGCATTGCGCGCAGGTGAAGCGGCCGGTGATCCGTTCGACCAGCGCGTCCTCGTCCACCACCAGTTCGATGACATGATCGAGCTTGCGCCCGCGGGCGGCCAGGATGTCATCGAGCGACGCGGACTGCGCCTCGGTGCGCGGATAGCCGTCGAAGATCGCGCCGACGCCCGAACCCATGGCATCCAGCTCTTCGCCGATCAGCGCCGAGACGATCTCGTCCGACACCAATTCGCCACGCTCCATCACCGCCTTGGCTTGCAGGCCCACCGGCGTACCGGCCTTGACCGCGGCGCGCAGCATATCGCCCGTCGACAGCTGCCGCATGCCGTAATGCTCGACCAGACGTTGTGCCTGGGTTCCCTTGCCCGCTCCCGGCGGCCCCAACAGAATTATGTTCACGGGGATTCTCCTCTCCCAATGCCCTAAAGTTTAGCGCAGCCGTCCCTTGAGTTTCGCCTTCTTGATCAGATCGCCATACTGGTGCGCCAGCAGATGCGACTGAATCTGGGTAATCGTATCGACGGTGACATTGACGACAATCAACAAGCTGGTGCCGCCCGCAAAAAACAACCGCACGCCGGTCTGCGCGATCACCCATTCCGGAATGACGCATACCACGGTGATATAAGCCGCACCGATCACGGTGATCCGGGTCAGCACATAATCGAGATAGTTCGCGGTGCTCTTGCCCGGTCGGATGCCCGGAATGAAGCCGCCATTGCGCTTGAGATTATCGGCGGTTTCTTCGGGATTGAATACTACGGCAGTGTAGAAGAAGCAGAAGAAGATGATCCCCGCCGCATACAGCAGCATATAAAGCGGCTTGCCGTGCCCGAGATATTGGTTGAGCGCGATGATCGCCCCACCCAACCGCGAATCCGGCGACACCGATTTGCCCGCAAACTGAGTGATGGTCAGCGGCAGCAACAGCAGCGAAGAGGCGAAGATCGGCGGGATCACCCCCGAGGTATTCAGCTTCAACGGCAGATGGCTGCGATCGGCCTGCATCATGCCATTGGCACTGGCGCGTTTGGGATATTGGATCAGCAGCCGCCGCGTCGCCCGCTCCATGAAGGCGATGAACAGGATGAGCCCGATCAGCAGCGCGACCATCATGATGATCGTAAAGGGCCCGATCGAGCCCGATCGGCCACCTTCGAACAGCTGCGCAATAAATGTCGGCATCTGGGCGACAATGCCCGCCATGATGATCAGCGAAGTGCCATTGCCGATCCCGCGCGAGGTGATCTGCTCGCCCAGCCACAGCAGGAACATGGTTCCACCAATCAAGCTGATCACCGCGCTGACGCGAAACAGCATGCCGGGAATCACCACCGCCTGGAGCCCGCTCGAAGCGCCGTAAGCCTCCAGCCCCGAAGCGACGAACCAGCCCTGAATCGCCGTCAACAGCACAGCGCCATAGCGCGTGTACTGGTTGAGCTTCTGCCGCCCGCTCTCGCCTTCCTTCTTCAGCGACGCCAGCGCCGGATGCAGGGACGAGGCCAACTGCACCACGATCGAAGCGGTGATATACGGCATCACCCCCAGCGCGATCAGGCTCATGCGCTGCAGCGATCCGCCCGAAAACGTGTTGAAGATGTCAAGGATACCGCCCTGAGTGTGGCTATACAGCGTCTGCAGCACCAGCGGATTGACGCCGGGCAGCGGCACGAAGCTCAGGAAGCGGAATACGACCAGCGCGCCCACGGTGAACCAGATACGGTTCTTGAGCTCGGTCGCCTTCGAGAAATTGGCGAGGCTGAGATTGCTCGCGATATTGTCGGCGCGTGAAGCCATCGGAAATTGGAACCTTGCTTGCACTTACTGGGGATGCCGAGTCCTTGGCCATCAACCCCGGGTCAGCTTCGTCCCATATAGGCAGGTTTCGTCAATGTCGAACCCCCCAAGGACATTGCCAGCACCATCCCCGCCGCGATGGGCCGGGATGGCGCCCTAGCACATGTCCGCCTTTACTTGGCCCGGAGCGCCTTGCTGGCTTCCTTGTTGACTTCGCGGCGAGCGGTCTTCTTCTCGTGCTCGCTGGGCTTGGCCTCGGGCAGTTCCACCGAACCGCCAGCCTTTTCGACCGCGGCGCGCGCGCCTGCCGAGACGCCAGTGACCGCGAAGCTGGCCTTGGCGGTGAATTCACCCTTGGCCAGCAGCCGCACGCCATCCTTGCCGCCACGGGCCAGACCGACCGACTGCAGCGTGGCATGATCGATGACCTTGCTGGCGTCGAGCTTGCCGGCATCGATCAGCTTCTGGATGAGCCCGAGATTGACCTCAGCGTAATCCTTGGCAAAGATATTGTTGAAGCCGCGCTTCGGGATACGCATGTGCAGCGGCATCTGGACACCCTCGAAGCCATTCACCGAAACGCCCGAACGCGCCTTGGCGCCCTTCTGACCACGCCCGGCGGTCTTGCCCTTACCCGAGCCGATGCCGCGTCCGACGCGCATACGACCCTTGCGGGAGCCAGGATTGTCGCGGATTTCGTTCAGTTTCATGATATGCACTCGCTTTCGCTTTAGTCGCGCTAATGGGAGGCGCGGCCCTTAGCGGAAGCCAGATGCGTTGTCACCCCTAAAGCTGTTCGGCAGCATTCACGCCATCACCGACTCCGCCCCCGCCTGCTTTGCCAACGACCGCCTTGCCCGCTCGATCCGCTGGTCGAGAAATCTGACAACGATGTATGCCAGCAACAAACTCTCTATCGCCACTGCCAAAGTCAGCAATGCGCGGTGCCCAACAAGCACCGGGATGCCGTTCAGCATACCGAAGACCAGAAGTTGATCGAGGTAGAGTGGATAGGAAAGTTCACCCACCGCCCGGTCCCAGCGCTTGTGGCGGGTCCAGCCGTGGATCGCCGGCAGCCCGACCGCCATCAGTACCAGCAACGCAAACCGCGGAGCCGAGAAGAAACCGTTAGTAGGCTCGCTGCCGACCAGTGGCTCGTACAGTAGGATTGCTGCCGGTATCGTCAGCGCAAGGCCCCTTGCCCAACCTCGATCCCACCGGGCTCGGTCTGCAGCCCAGGCTCGATACGCCAAAGCGCCAGCGAGGAACAATGCCAGCTCAAAGGGAAAAAAACGATAGGAGAACGGATCATCGGCGTAACCAAACAGCGCTGCGACTACCCGACCGGCTAACGAAACCGCCATCAAGGCAGCAATTTGCCCGGTGGGCCGCCGAACTATAAACGGTGCCATCGCATAGAACATCATTTCGAGAGACAACGACCATGCCATGGGAATGGCCATGAAATGAAACACACCCAACGATCCGCCATGGAAAGAGTGGATCGTCCAAACGAGATGCCCGTGGTCAATCTTCAACCAAAGCGTCAAATCCTGCCCTAGAACCGTAAGGTTCAGGAGCCCCAGCAGCATTTTACCCGGTAAATTAACCGTCGGCTCGATATATGGCCACAGTGGCGAAGCACCCGAAGTCCACTGTGCCGCCAGGAAAACCCCGAGATACAGGCCGAAAAAGACATAGTAGAGGCTGAAAATGCGGATCGCACGGTTGGTGTAAAAGGTGCGATTGAGTTCTGGTCGATCGTAGCGCTCGTTAAGCACCAGCCCCATGTAAAAACCAGAAATGATGAAAAAGCATTCGACGGCTAGCGGGCCACCGATGATGGTGTAGCTACCCCAGGGTGTCGGCAGACCGCCCGTGTGTTCGAACAGCACGGACAACGCCAGCAGCACCCTCAGCAGCCCCATGCCTGTTCTCTCGCTCCGCGCAGGCTCTCCGCCGTGCCAACATATCGCCTAGCTCAGCCATGGTTAACGAATGACCCTGGAGTTCTCAAAATATCCCGATATCCATGAACGAAAGCACCGTCGGGGGTAACCCGACGGTGCTTTTAGAACTGACTACCAAGTAGAGCTCCGCTGAAACCTTGGGCATCGGCCCCGTTACAGCGAGACCGGTATGCCCTAGTCGATCACCGCCACCATATGCGGCAGCTTGGCGATAGCGCCGCGCGATTCGGGGCTGTCTTCGACCTCGACCACGCGGTGCATCTTGCCCAGGCCCAGACCAATCAGGATCTTCTTCTGAGCCTCAGGACGGCGGATCGGCGAACCGATCTGCTTGATCTTGATTGTCTTTTTAGGAGTGGGGGCCATCGTGCTTACTCCGTAATCGCGTCGGCGGCCGCTTCGGCCTCGACGACAGTTGCGCCACCACGGCCGAGCAGGTCGGCGATCTTCTTACCGCGACGCTGCGACACCGACTTCGGCGAAGTCTGGTCGGTCAGCGCGTCGAAAGTGGCGCGGATCATGTTGTAGGGGTTCGAAGTGCCGACCGACTTGGTCACCACGTCATGCACACCCAGGCTCTCGAACACAGCGCGCATCGGGCCACCGGCGATGATGCCGGTACCCGCCGGCGCCGAACGTAGATTGACCTTGCCTGCGCCAAAACGACCCTTGCCGTCGTGATGCAACGTGCGGCCTTCCTTGAGCGGGACGCGGACCATCTTCTTCTTGGCCGAAGCCGTCGCCTTGGTGATCGCCTCAGGCACTTCGCGTGCCTTGCCGTGGCCAAAACCGACGCGGCCCTTGCCATCGCCGACCACGACCAGCGCGGCAAAACCGAAGCGCTTGCCACCCTTCACCGTCTTGGAAACGCGGTTGATGTGAACCAGCTTCTCGATCAGCTCTTCGCCGCCGTCTTCGGCGCCGCCGCGTCCGCCACGGCGGTCATCACGACGACCCCCACGGTTGCCACCGGGACGATCACGATCATTGCCGCCACGGCCACGGCCACGGCCACGCGCTTCGCGCTGGTCGCCTTCCGGAGCGGCAGTTGCAGTTTCAACGGGCACATCGGCCTGGGTGTTGGTTTCATCAGCCATCGTTAAAACTCCAGCCCGCCTTCACGCGCAGCGTCAGCCAGCGCCTTGACGCGGCCATGAAACAGAAAACCGCCGCGATCGAACACGACAGCGGTGATGCCCGCCTGCTTTGCAGCTTCGGCCAGCGCCTTGCCCACGTCCGTCGCCGAGGCGACATTCGCGCCCAGCGCCTTTTCGCCCTTCTTCAACGACGAGGCAGCAGCGATAGTGCGGCCCTGCGCGTCATCGATGATCTGAGCGTAGATATGACGACCCGAACGGTGAACCGAAAGCCGCGGACGACCGCCGGCACGCGCCTTGAGCGCGGTGCGGACGCGTTGACGACGGCGTTCGAAAAGAGAGAGCTTGGCCATTACTTCTTCTTCCCTTCCTTGCGGAAGATGTACTCGCCGCGGTACTTGATGCCCTTGCCCTTGTACGGCTCGGGCTTGCGCCAGCGGCGAATTTCGGCGGCAACCTGGCCGACCTTCTGCTTGTCGATCCCGGAGATCTCAATCGTGGTGTTATCCGGGGTCTTGATCTCGATGCCCTCGGGCACGGCGAAATCGACATCGTGGCTGTAGCCGAGCTGCAGCTTCAGATTGCGACCCTGGGAATTGGCGCGATAGCCGACACCAGTGATCTCGAGCACCTTGGTGTAACCCGTCGTGACGCCGGTCACCAGGTTTTCCACCAGCGTGCGCTGCATGCCCCAGAAGGCGCGAGCCTGCTTGGAATCATTGGCCGGTTGCACCGAAATGCCACCGTCGCTGATCTCATAGCTGATGTCGTTGACCAGACCGAGCGTCAGAGTGCCCTTCGGGCCCTTCACCGTCAGCGTGCCATCCGCGATCGCCGCGGTGACACCGCCGGGAACGGGAACCGGCCTTTTACCGATACGGCTCATCAGAATACCTCCGCCAGCACTTCGCCACCGACGTTGCTGGCGCGCGCCTCGGCATCCGAGAGCACGCCGCGCGGCGTCGAGACGATGGTGATGCCCAAGCCATTGCGGATCACCGGCAGCTCCTTGCTGCCCGAATAGACCCGGCGGCCCGGCTTCGAGACGCGCGCGACATGCTTGATCGCCGGCTCGCCTTCGAAATACTTCAGTTCGATGCGCAGCTGCGGATGGACGCCGGTAGCGTCCTCGCTGAAGCCACGGATATAACCTTCGCGCTGCAGAACTTCGAGCACGCCAGCGCGCAGCTTCGAAGCCGGCGAAAGGACAGCGTCCTTCTTCGCACGCTGGCCATTGCGGATGCGGGTGAGCATATCACCCAGGGGATCGGTCAGTGCCATCGCTTGATCCTTACCAGCTCGACTTCGTCACACCGGGGATGAGGCCCTTGTTGGCCTTGTCCCGTAGCTCGATGCGGCACAGGCCGAACTTGCGATAATAGGCGCGCGGGCGCCCGGTGGTGGCGCAGCGGTTCCGCACGCGCGTCGGGTTTGCATTGCGCGGCAGCTCGGCCAGTTTCAGCCGAGCCATCAGCCGCTCGGTTTCGTCGAGCGACTCGTCGTCTGCGATCGCCTTCAGGCGCGCAAACTTCGCTGCATATTTCTTGACGAGCGCCTTGCGGTGCTCATTCTTGTTGATCGAACTCAGTTTCGCCATGGACTTAAGCTCTCTTCCGGCTTCAGGCGGCTTGCTGCTGGTCAGCAGCTTCCTGGGGGAACGGGAAACCAAACAGACGGAGCAGCTCGCGCGCTTCCTCGTCGGTCTTGGCGGTGGTGGTGACGATGATATCCATGCCGCGCACCTTCTCGATCTGATCGTAGCTGATCTCCGGGAAGATGATCTGCTCTTTCAGACCCATCGCATAATTGCCGCGCCCGTCGAAGCTCTTCGGATTCAGCCCGCGAAAGTCGCGGATGCGGGGCATGGCGATGGTGATCAGGCGGTCGAGGAATTCATACATGCGCTCGCGGCGCAAGGTCACCTTGCAACCGATCGCCATGCCTTCGCGCAGCTTGAACTGTGCGACCGACTTCTTCGCCTTGGTGACAACCGGCTTTTGCCCGGCGATCAATTCCATCTCGGTGGCGGCAGTCTGGACCTTCTTCTTGTCCTGAGTGCCTTCACCCACGCCCATATTGAGCGTGATCTTGGAAATCTTCGGCACTTCAAGCTGATTCTTGTAGCCGAATTTCGCGGTCATGGCCGCAGCGATCTCGGAATCGTACTTGTTCCTGAGGCGCGGCACGTAAGCATCAGCCATCGATCGTCTCCCCGGACTTCACGGCCACGCGGACCTTCTTGCCGTCACGTTCCTCGAACTTCACGCGGGTCGGCTTGCCGTCCTTGGTCGTCACGGCAACCTTCGAAATGGCGAGCGGCGCTTCGATCCGGTCGATACCGCCTTGCGGGTTCGCCTGGCTCGGCTTGCGATGACGCGCAGCGACATTCACGCCCTGCACGATCACCTTGCCGTCTTTCGGCAGGACTTGCAGGACAGTGCCGATGCGGCCCTTGTCCTTACCCGAACGGACGAACACATTGTCGCCCTTCTTGATCTTCGCGGCAGCCATCACAGCACCTCCGGCGCAAGGCTGATGATCTTCATGAAACCGCGCGCGCGCAGTTCACGAACCACCGGGCCAAAGATACGCGTGCCGATCGGCTCTTCGTTCTTGTTGATCAGCACCGCGGCATTGCTGTCGAAGCGGATCACCGAACCATCGGTGCGGCGCACATCCTTGCGGGTACGCACGATCACGGCGCGATGAACGTCGCCCTTCTTGACGCGCGCGCGCGGCTGGGCTTCCTTCACCGACACGACGATCACGTCGCCCACGCCGGCGGTCCGGCGCTTAGATCCGCCCAGCACCTTGATGCACTGGACGCGCTTGGCGCCGCTGTTGTCAGCGACCTCAAGCTGGGATTGCATCTGGATCATTGATCCGTTTCCTTTTTACTGGCTTGGCGAAACCAGTCCGCCAGTTCCAATTGTCGAAATTCCAAAATTCTCAGACACCAAACTTCTTAGACATCCGCTTCCACAGCAGCAGTCTTGCCTGCCTGGACCCGCTCGATCACCTTCCAGCTCTTCAGCTTGGAGATCGGTGCGGTCTCTTCAATGCGGACGATCTCGCCAGCCTTGAAGTTGTTGTCTTCGTCATGCGCGTGGTACTTCTTCGAACGGCGGATGATCTTGCCATACATGGCATGCTTCACCTTGCGCTCGACCTTGACCACCACGGTCTTGTCGGTCTTGTCGGAAACCACGGTCCCGATCAGGATACGCTTAGGCATCGTGTGCTCCTTAAGCCCCAACCGGCTTGCCGGCGTTTAATGGATTCGACTTGCCGGCATTAGAGCGCTCGGTGCGGAGCGTCTTGATGCGGGCGATGTCGCGGCGAACTTCCTGGATACGCGCGGGGCGCTCCAGCTGATTGGTGGCGGCCTGAAAGCGCAGATTGAACTGCTCACGCTTCAGCTCGGCGAGATCGGCCGTGAGCTGATCGTCGCTCTTGGCGCGAAAATCGGCAAACTTGGCCATCATTCGGCTCCCAGATGCGAGGTGTCGCCGAGACGAGCCACCACTTTGGTCTTGATCGGCAGCTTCATCGCCGCACGCGAGAAGGCAATCGCCGCGATCGGACCCGGCACGCCGTCCAGTTCGAACAGGATGCGGCCCGGCTTGACCCGTGCTGCCCAGAATTCGATCGCGCCCTTGCCCTTGCCCTGACGGACTTCGGCCGGCTTCTTGGTGACCGGCACGTCCGGGAACACGCGGATCCAAAGACGACCCTGGCGCTTGATGTGGCGAGTGATCGCCCGGCGAGCCGCTTCGATCTGGCGCGCGGTGATGCGTTCCGGCTCCATCGCCTTCAGCCCGTAGGAGCCGAAGTTGAGGTCGGTGCCGCCCTTGGCGTCGCCCTTGATCCGGCCTTTAAAGGCCTTGCGGAACTTGGTTTTTTTCGGTTGCAACATGAGCTTGCCCTATCAGCGCGCCGGCCGGACGCCGGAGGTTTGAGCCTCCATCATCAGGCGGTCCTGGGCGAGCGGGTCGTGACCCAGAATCTCACCTTTGAAAATCCAGCACTTGATGCCGATGATGCCATAAGCAGTCAGCGCTTCGGTGTCGGCGTAATCGATGTTCGCGCGCAGCGTATGCAACGGCACCCGGCCCTCGCGATACCACTCGACGCGGGCGATTTCCGCGCCGCCGAGACGGCCACCGCAAGTGATCTTGATACCCTCGGCACCGAGACGCAGTGCCGACTGCACCGCACGCTTCATCGCGCGACGGAACGCAACACGGCGCACCAGCTGATCGGCAATACCTTGCGCCACCAGCTTGGCATCGATTTCCGGCTTGCGGATTTCGACGATGTTGAGCTTGACGTCGCTGCTGGTCATCTTGGCCAGCGCCGAGCGCAGCTTTTCGATGTCCGCACCCTTCTTGCCGATGATGACACCGGGACGCGCCGCATAAATCGACACGCGGCACAGCTTGGCCGGACGCTCGATCACCACCTTCGAAATCGCGGCCTGGGGCAGCGTATCGACGATGTACTTGCGCATCTTGAGGTCTTCCTCAAGCATACGGGCATAATTGCGGCCTTCGGCGTACCAGCGGCTATCCCAGGTACGGTTGATCTGCAGGCGCAGACCGATCGGGTTGCTCTTGTGACCCATGGCTCAGGCTTCCCCGTCTTCGGATGCTTCGCGGACCACGATACGCAGCCGGCTGAACGGCTTGAGGATGCGGGTGGACTTGCCGCGACCGCGCGTGTGGAAGCGCTTCATGGTAATCGACTTGCCGACACTGGCCTCGGCCACCACCAGCGCATCGACGTCGAGATTATGGTTGTTCTCGGCATTGGCGATCGCCGAGGCGAGCACCTTGCGCGCATCCTGCGCCATCGCCTTACGCGAGAAGGCCAGGATATTGAGCGCGTCCTCGACCGGACGGCCGCGGATCAACGCCGCCACCAGGTTCAGCTTCTGCGCCGAACCACGGATCTGCGTGCCCACCGACAGCGCTTCGTTGTCGGCAACGCGACGCGGAGCTTTTTCCTTGCCCATCAGCGCTTGCCCTTCTTGTCGGCAGCATGGCCGGGGAAGTAGCGCGTGGGCGCGAATTCACCGAGCTTGTGGCCAACCATGTCCTCGTTGACCGAGACCGGGATGAACTTCTTGCCATTGTAGACGCTGAACGTCAGACCAACGAACTGCGGCAAAATCGTCGAGCGACGCGACCAGGTCTTGATCGGACCTGCACGGCTGCCGGCATCCTGAGCACCCTCAGCCTTTTTCAGCAGGTGCAGGTCGACGAAGGGGCCTTTCCAGACGGAACGTGCCATGATGGCTTACCTCTTCTTCTTCGCGTGACGCGAACGGATAATGAACTTGTCCGTCTGCTTGTTGTGACGGGTGCGGGCGCCCTTGGTCGGCTTGCCCCACGGGGTGACCGGATGACGACCGCCTGAGGTGCGGCCTTCGCCGCCGCCATGCGGGTGATCGACCGGGTTCTTGGCAACGCCGCGAGTCAGCGGACGACGACCGGCCCAACGGTTGCGACCGGCCTTGGCCAGGTTCTGGTTCGAATTGTCGGGGTTCGACACCGCGCCAACCGTACCCATGCAATCGCCGCGCAGATAACGCTGCTCGCCCGAGTTCAGGCGAACGATGACCATGCCGCGATCGCGACCGACGACTTGCACATAAGTGCCCGCCGAACGGGCGATCTGACCGCCCTTGCCCGGCTTCATCTCGACGTTGTGCACGATCGTACCGACCGGCATCTGGCTCAGCAACATCGCGTTGCCGGGCTTCACGTCGGTCTTTTCACCGGCCACCACCGTATCGCCGACGGCGAGACGCTGCGGAGCGATGATATAGGTCTGCTCGCCATCGGCATATTTGATCAGCGCGATGAAAGCGGTACGGTTGGGATCGTATTCCAGACGCTCGACGGTCGCGGGCTGATCCCACTTGCGGCGCTTGAAATCGATAAAGCGATAAGTCTGCTTGTGGCCGCCGGCGATGCCGCGCGAGGTCACATGACCCTTGTTGTTGCGACCGCCGGTCTTCGACTTGCCTTCGGTCAGCGCCTTGACGGGCTTGCCCTTCCACAACGACGATCTGTCGACGAGGATCAGGCCGCGCCGGGCGGGGCTGGTCGGATTATAATGTTTGAGTGCCATGGGTCTGTCTGCCTCAGATGCCGCTGGTCACATCGATCGACTGACCGGGAGCCAGTGTAACGACGGCCTTTTTCACATCGGAACGGCGATAGGGCTTACCCTTCCACCGCTTGACCTTGCCCTTTTGGACCAGCGTGTTGACGCCGACCACCTTGACCGAAAACAGCGCTTCGACCGCTGCCTTGATCTCGGGCTTGGTCGCGCTTTCAGCGACCCGGAACACCACGGCGTTATGCTCGGAGAGCAGCGTCGCCTTCTCGGTGATGTGCGGCGCGACGATCACGTCGTAATGACGCGTGTCGATGCCGTCCTGCTTGATGACAGCCTTAGCCATGGAAACGCGCCTCCAGTTTTTCGACCGCAGCGCGCGTCAGCACCAGCGTATCATGCTTGAGGATGTCGTAGACATTGGCACCGACCGCCGGGAGCACGTTGATGCCGATGAGATTGCCGGCGGCACGGGCAAAACCTTCGTTCACCACATCGCCGTCGATCACCAGCACCTTCTTGCCCCAACCGGCCTTCGCCAGCTGCGCGCTCAGTGCCTTGGTCTTGGCGTCGGTCAGCTCAAGGCTATCGACCACCACCAGACCAGCCTGCGCCTTGGATGACAACGCCATCCGCAGACCCAGTGCCCGCACCTTCTTGTTCAGCGAGATATTGAAGTCACGCTTGCGCGGACCATGAGCCTTGCCGCCGCCGATAAAGATCGGGGCTGCGCGGTCGCCATGACGAGCGGTACCGCC
>JAMFSI010000088.1 GCA_026225215.1 Sphingomonas palustris
CGCCGATCGGTTGGCCGAGATCGCCTTTCAACATCTCCACCACCGATCCGGGAAAGGCGATGTCGCGATCCGGATCGACGACATCCTCGGGCGTCAGCCCCTGCGCCACCATCATCAGCGCCATATCACCCACAACCTTGGACGAAGGCGTGACCTTGACGATATCGCCGAACAGGTCGTTCGCCTGGCGATACGCGCGGGCGACATCATGCCACCGACTGGCAAGCCCCCAGCGCGCGCGCTTGTTCCTTGAGGTTAGTGAATTGCCCGCCGGGCATTTCGTGCAAATAAACCTCCGAAGCCCCCGACCTCAGGTCGCTCTCGAACGGCGCATAGAGCGAGCGCACGCCTTCCCAATAGAAACTGATCCGCCGGATCGCCTCGGCATCGAGGCCGCTGTCGCGCGGGGTGTGGCGCAGTGCTTCGACCACCGAACCCAGGCACGGCTGCGATGTCGTCCCCGACATCGCATCGGTGGCGACATCGATGGCATCGACCCCAGCGTCGACCGCCGCAATCAAGGTCGCCCCGGCAATCCCCGAAGTGTCATGGGTGTGGAGATGGATCGGCAGATCGGTGACATCGCGCAGCGCCGCGATCAACGCCCGCGCCGCCGGTGGCCGCAACAGCCCCGCCATGTCCTTGATTGCCAGCACCTGGCAGCCTGCCGCCTCTAGCTGACGTGCCATGTCGGCATAATAGGTCAGCGAATATTTGGCGCGGTCCGGATCGAAGAGATCGCCGGTGTAGCAAATTGCCCCCTCGGCGATCTTGCCCGCCTCGCACACCGCATCGATGGCGACGCGCATATTCTCGACCCAGTTGAGACAGTCGAACACCCGGAACAGATCGATGCCGGATTCAGCCGCCTGCTTGATGAAGAAGCGCACGACATTATCGGGATAATTGGTGTAGCCGACGCCATTGGCACCGCGCAAAAGCATCTGCAGCAGCAGATTGGGCGCGCCTTCGCGGATCGCCGCCAGTCGCTCCCAGGGATCTTCGGTCAGGAAACGCATGGCAACGTCGAAGGTCGCCCCGCCCCAACACTCAAGGCTGAGCAGTTCGGGCAGACCGGTAGCGTAAGACCGCGCCGCCGGTACCAGATCGAAGCTACGCATCCGCGTCGCCAACAGCGACTGATGCGCGTCCCGCATCGTCGTATCGGTGATCAGCACCTTATCCTGATCGCGCATCCAGCGTGCAAAGCCCGTCGCGCCCAGCGCATCGAAGCGCTGCTTCGAACCATCGGGGATCGTGGCGCCGAACACCGGCGCTTCGCCCGCCAGCCGCGCGGTATCGACCGGGGTGCGGTCTTTCATCTCGGGATGGCCGTTGATCGTCACCTCGGCGATGCTGGTCAGCAGCCGGGTCGCCCGATCGCGCCGCCGGGGCAGATTGAACAGTTCCGGGGTCTGGTCGATGAAGCGCGTGGTGTAATTCATCGACTGGAAATTGGGGTGCGCGAGGATCGCTTCGAGAAACGGCAGGTTCGTCGCCACCCCGCGAATGCGGTATTCGCGCAGCGCCCGGTCCATGCGGGCGATGACCTCTTCGGGCGTCGGCGCCCAGGCGGTGACCTTCTCGAGCATGGCGTCGTAAAACGGCGTGACCACCGCGCCGGCATAAGCGGTGCCGCCATCGACGCGGATGCCGAAGCCCGAAGCCCCGCGATAAGCGGTGATCCGGCCATAATCAGGTGCGAATCCCCGCTCCGGATCCTCGGTGGTGACGCGGCACTGCATGGTATGACCATCAAGGCTGATTGCCGACTGGGCGGGGATACCAGTTTCCTCGACGTGACCGATCCGGCCACCTTCGGCGATGCGGATCTGGGCCTTGACGATATCCAGACCAGTGACAACCTCGGTGACGGTATGCTCGACCTGGATGCGCGGATTGACTTCGATGAAGTAGAATTTGCCGGTGTCGGCATCCATCAGGAATTCGACGGTGCCCGCGCCGACATAATCGGTGGCCCGGCCGATTTTCAGCGCCGCCTCGGCTAATTGCGCCCGTTGCGCATCGTCGAGATAAGGCGCGGGCGCGCGCTCGATCACCTTTTGGTGGCGCCGCTGGATCGTGCAATCGCGCTCGAACAAATGGACGAGATTGCCATGGCTATCGCCCAATAGCTGGACTTCGACATGCCGGGCCCGTTCGACCAGTTTCTCGAGATAGACTTCATCCTTGCCAAAGGCTGCCGCAGCTTCACGCTTGGCCGCCGCCACGGAGTCGAGCAGAAGCTCTTCGCTATGGATCGGCCGCATCCCGCGCCCCCCCCCGCCCCAACGCGCCTTCAACATCACCGGATAGCCGATCTCGGCGGCGAGGCGTTTGATCTCAAGCCCGTCTTCGGGGAGCGGATCGGTCGCCGGCATCACCGGCACGCCAGCTGATATCGCCAGGTTTCGGGCGGCGACCTTGTTGCCCAGCTGGCGCATCGTCAGCGGCGACGGCCCGATGAAAGTGATCCCGGCAGCCGCGCAGGCTTCGGCGAATTCAGGGCTTTCCGAGAGGAAGCCATAGCCCGGATGGATCGCATCGACCCCGACGCGAACCGCGGTGGCGACGATGTCGTCGATATTGAGATAGGCCTGGAGCGGACCATTGCCGGCGCCGACGCGATAGGCTTCGTCCGACTTGAAGCGATGCAGCGACAGCCGATCCTCTTCGGCGTAGATCGCCACGGTGCCGATGTTCATTTCCGCCGCAGCGCGAAACACCCGGATCGCGATCTCCGAGCGGTTGGCCACCATCAGTCGCTTGATCGGCTTGGTCATTATCATCCCCTTCGATAATTGCGCTCGCCTGCCTGCCATCCGCTTATTATTTTCATGAGGAATGACTGAAACTGCGGAGATTTGCGAACGAAAATCGGCAAATCTGCGAAGGGCGCAAAGATTCACTGTCTGATCCGAAACTTCGTTTCGGATGGTCGGTACCGGCCCGCTCCCCCGGGTTGGTACCGCCCACAGGGTACCTTCAATGGGCGGCTGGGCCGGGGGAGCGGGCCGGTACCGACTTCTAAATCCGCTCTTTCGCGGATTTAGAAACAGACTCTGAGGGAGCCTCGATTCGCGATGCAGGCACGAATAAAGCCCGCTGCCTGATAGATAAATCAAGCAGCGGGCTTCGGTTTTCACATCACATTACTTTATGATAAGCAGGTTTAGTCGCGATAGCGCCAATCCCGATGCCAGCGGTCGCGATGGGCCCAGTAGCGGTGCCCATCCCAATAACCCCGGCCAGCGTAGAAATTGCCAATGACCAGGCCGGGCGCGATCGCTACCGGCCCCGGACCAAAGCCGTTTGGCCGGCAATGCCCGTAAGGCCCACGATGAGCACCGGGACCGCATCCCTCAGCCGCTTGGGCAGCCGAAAATGCGGAGCAGGCTACACTCGCTGCTAAAACTATTGCTATTGCCCGTTTCATAATCACCTCCATAGTTCAAGTCCCGCCCCCAATTGGGTTTTGGCGGGTCACACATTAATACTGCCGGAACATTTGGGTTCCCTATTGTTAAGCTGACGCAGGCCCATTTGGCCGGTCCCGCCCGGACGATCGGGTATCGAATGCATTCGACAAAGGACATCGCCAAGGAGAGTTCGACATGGAAACAATCGGCGGCGATCTCAACGAGATGCAGCGCACGCCCCTCGCCGCTGCGCATGTCGAGGCGTTGCGGGCGGTCGGGACCGCCGTGTTCTATACGAAAGGCGCGATTCTGACCCGAACCGGCGACCCGCTGGATCGTTTCACCTATGTCGAGGACGGAGAGATCGAGGTCGTCAATCCGTTCACCGATGAGCGCCATTTGCCATCGACGATGGGCCCGACCCAATTCATGGGCGAGATCGCGCTATTGAATGGCGGTGTGTGGTCGATGCAGATGCGCGCCGCGCGCGATACCCATGTGATCGAGGTGCCGCGCCGCGCGATGCTGACGCTGATGGCGCAGATCCCGGAAATGTCCGACATCATCATCACCGTGTTCTCGGCAAGACGTCGGCGCGCGCTCGACCAACATGATAGCAGCCTGCGGCTTATCGGCGAGGAATACAGCCGCGCGGTGCGCGGCATCGCCGAATTCGCCAGCCGCAACCGGATTCCCTATACCTCGCTGGCGCTCGGCAGTGCCGCGGCCAAGGAGATGGCGACGAGCTGCGCGGTCTCGCTCACCGAACCTGCGGTCATCTACGGTCGGAACACCGTCGTCACCGATCCGACGCCGGACAAGGTCGCGCGCCTGCTCGGCCTCAACCGCGATTTCATCGATGACGAAGCCTTCGACGTGCTGATCGTCGGCGGTGGCCCCGCCGGGGTGGCTGCCGGCGTCTATGCCGGCGCCGAAGGGCTCTCCGCGCTGGTGATCGAGGATGTCGCTATCGGCGGGCAGGCCGGGACATCGAGCCGGATCGAAAACTACATGGGCTTCCCGACCGGCATTTCCGGCGGCGATCTGGTGTGGCGCGGCGAAATCCAGGCGATGAAGTTCGGCACCCGCTTTGCCATGCCACGACGCGTCGTCCGGCTCGAGCAACTCGATGATGGCGCCTTCTGCGCCAGCTTAGACACCGGGCAGCGCGTCCGCGGCAAAGCCGTGGTGGTCGCCACCGGCGTTCAGTATCGCCGATTGCCGATCGAACGCCTCGCCGATTTCGAAGGGGCGGGCGTCTATTATGCCGCCACCGAGAACGAGGCGCGCTATTGCCAGGGCACCGAGGCGATCGTCATCGGCGGCGGCAATTCCGCCGGACAAGCGGCCATGTATCTGAGCCGAACC
Organism: Sphingomonas palustris; assembly: GCA_026225215.1. Taxonomy (GTDB): domain Bacteria; phylum Pseudomonadota; class Alphaproteobacteria; order Sphingomonadales; family Sphingomonadaceae; genus Novosphingobium; species Novosphingobium palustris. The sequence goes on from JAMFSI010000088.1 coordinate 4,788, forward strand.
GCCAGTTGCGTCCGGCTGCTGGTCCGCAGCGCATCGCTGGCGACATCGATGTCGAGCTATCTGTCGAGCAGACTGGAAGCCGACCCCGCCGTCACCATCGAGTACAGCGCTGAAATGACGGCGCTGAACGGAACCGATCAACTGCAATCGGTGACCATTCGCGACCGCAGTTCCGGAGCAAATCGCAACGTCGACACCTGCGCCGTGTTCGTGATGGTCGGCGCCGCTCCCAATACCGGCTGGCTGGATGGTCTCGTCCGGCTCGATGGCAAAGGTTTCGTCATGACCGGTAGCGAGGTTGACGCGCGTTCGCCCTACGCAACCTCACGGCCTGGGATATTCGCGGTCGGCGATGTCCGCGCGGGCTCGGTGAAGCGAGTCGCGTCGTCGGTCGGTGAGGGATCGGTGGTGATCTCGGCGGTCTGGTCCTACCTCAACGCCGCATAAATACGGCGCGACTGCGGTGTCGTTCACCCGCCGCCTGCATCTCGAACGCACTGATCGCTTTCCGTTATGCGTCGGGCAAATTATACGCATCCCAATCCGCCTCGGACCGAGGTGCCAGCCGGGAATTAGCGATGATTGTCCTTGCCTTGGCCGCTGCCGCCGCTGCCCTGAAATTGCCGGCGCTCCATACTTACAAGGACTGGATCGTCGGCTGCGACAATATCCGCTCGTGCCAGGCCAATGCGCTGGCGCCGGAGGATGGCGGCGACAATTATCTGATGCTGACGATCACCCGCGCCGGCACGCCTGGCGATCCCGCCAGGCTAAACCTGCCGTTGCCCGACAAAACCGCCGTTGGGGCTCGCTTCGCACTGAAGGTCGATGGCACTATCGTGGCCAGCTTTACCGCGCGCGCGACTGACACGGCGGCGGTGCCGCTGACGCGGCCGATGCTCGCCGCGCTGGCCAGTGGCAGCCGGATAGCGCTATTCGACGCCGGCGGACAAAATATCGGCGAAGCTTCACTGGCGGGGCTGGCTGCAGCCTTGCTCTATGTCGACGTCCAGCAACAGCGCATCGGCACCGTCGGGGCGCTCAAGGCCGCCGGACCAAAGCCCGACGCCGATGTTCCCGCTCCGCCATTGGCGCCCTTGATCGTGACACCGGCGCCTTCCAACAAGCCGCCGCGCATGATCAGCGTCGCGCTCGCGATCAAACTGATCGGCCCGGACGCGGCTACCTGCGATTACGCCACCGGCAAGGTCAGCCCGCGCTCCTATCGCCTCGACGCCGGCCACAGTGTCGTGCTGATCGACAACCCCTGCGGCAATGGCGCCTATAATTACTTCACCAGCGTCTATGTGCTCGATGAGTCCGGGCCGCCGCGCGAGGCGCTGTTCGATCTGGCCCCCGGCATGGGCGAAGGCGATGCCGGACCAGGCTCGGCCGACCTCACTAACGGTGACTGGGATCCGAAGAGCCGCCAGATGAGCAGCTTCGAGAAAGGGCGCGGCATCGGCGATTGCGGCACGACCGAAGCCTATGCCTGGGACGGAAGCCATTTCCGGCTCGTCGAGCAGACCGAGATGGGCGAATGTCGCGGCTCGGCCGATTATATCCGCCTATGGACCGCGCGAACCAGCCGCTAGTTGCTGAGATGGTCGATGAACGGGCGATCGGGGTAGATGCCAGCGGCATCCATGGCGCGGCCCAGCGAGGATAGCGCGCCGATAAGATCGCCGATGCCCTCGCCATCCACCAGCAGCGCCAGGGTTTCCTGCAATCGCTCCGGGCGGCCATCGCGCAGCGAGCATACCAGGCTCATGATCAGGGCTTCATGCTCGGAGATGTGATTGCAGTGCAGTCCGCAAAACCCGATATCCGACAGGCCGTGGACGCTGAACAAGGCCATCATGCGCAGGAAAGGCTGGAGCCCGGCCAGCATGTTCCAATGCGAAAAAGCGGGGGCAAGACGGCTGCCGGGGCAGGTTTTAGCGCCCGCCGCGCCGACCCAGGTGCGCATCGACCAGACCAGAAACCGGCCGCCATGATTGAGCCCGGTGACAGGCCGATCGACAAATTCATACATGAGAAGACTCCTATCGGGCACCATCGCCAATAGAGTCTTTAGATCATTAATGCGAACGCTTCGCAATAGCAAATATACGAAGATGATCGCAGCTCACCCGAACCGCTGGTTACGGCTGTTCGGGCAAATTCAGGCGGTCGTAATGCTTGCGGGTGCTGCCGTCGGTCCACCACGGCAGCGCGCTGATGCAATAGAGTTCGCTATCGGGGACAAAGACCCCGGGATTGTCGAAGGTGCCTGCTTTCAGCACCGCCGAGACCGGATAAGAGTAGACCGACCGCGATTCGAGCGGGGTGCCGCAAGTCCCGCAGAAGGTCCGGCGGACGACCTCGCCGGAATCGCCCTTGTCATCGTATATGGCGGGGGTGCCCTGAGTCGTCGTCAGCGCACCGCCGGGAAAAACGACGTTGACCGAGAAGGCGCTGCCCGAATTGCGCTGGCAATTGACGCAGTGACAGATCGCCACCATCAGGGGCTCGCCGACAACCTTGTAGCGGATCGCGCCGCACAGGCAGCCGCCCTCGTGGACCGGACCATCCGAATTTTCAGCACTCGTCATAACAGGCTCCACATCCCAAAACCGGCGTCGCGGGCAATTCGCCGCGGCCAGCACCTTGCTATCCGCGCCAGGCTCCGCCCTCAAGCCCCAGCCGGGTAATTAACTCAAGGCTGCGTTGACGATCCGGGCCTGGGTAAAATCCTCCATGCCTTCGATGCCTTGCTGCCGACCGATCCCCGACTGCTTGGCGCCCCCGAACGGCACATCGAAGGGCAAGTCGAGGTGTTTGTTGACCCATACCGTCCCGCTCTCGATGCGCGAGGCGACGGCGATGCCACGCTCGACATCGCCGGTCCACACGGTGCCGCCCAGCCCATAGTCGCTGTCATTGGCCCGGGCGATGGCATCGTCGAGATCGTCATAGGCCAGCACCGGCAGCACCGGCCCGAACTGTTCCTCGCGCACCAGCCGGGCGTCATCGGGCAGATCGCGCACGATGGTCGGCGCGATGAAATAGCCCGGCCCCGGCAGCGGTTCGCCACCCGCGACGATAGTGCCCTCGCTGCGCGCCTCGGCGATGAAGCCGAGCAGCTTTTCGAATTGCGCCTTGTTCTGGACCGGGCCGATGCTGGTGCCTTGTTCGAGGCCATTGCCGACCACCGCTTCACTGGCCAATTTGCCGAGTGCCGCGCAGAGATCATCGATCATCGCGCGCGGCGCATAGACCCGCTTTACCGCGAGGCAGATCTGACCGGCATTCGCGGTCGCGCCGCGAAAGATGCTGGGTGCGACCTTGGTGAGATCGGCATCGTCGAGGATGATCGCGGCATCGTTTCCGCCGAGTTCAAGCGTGAACCGCTTGAGCGTATCGGCGGCGCTCCCCAGCACCTTCTTGCCCGTCGGCGTCGAGCCGGTGAAGCTGACATGAGCGATGCCCGGATGCTGGCTCAGCAAGCCGCCGAGATCGTTCTGATCGACCAAGGTCTGCAAGACGCCGGGCGGCAGGATGTCGGCTGCAACCGCGCCGAACAGCAGTGTGGTCAACGGGGTCGTCGGCGCGGGCTTGGCGATCACGACATTGCCGGTGATCAGCGCGGGCGCCACTTTCAGCACCATCAGCAGCAGCGGAAAATTCCACGGCGCGATCGCAGCGACGACACCCAGCGGATAGCGCTGCTCGACGATCCGTTCCTTGGCACTTTCGCGCAAGACTTTCGGCAACAATTCCTGCGCCGCGTAATAATCGAGCGCAGCAATCGCGCCCAGGACTTCATATTTGGCCTGATCGAGCGGCTTGCCCTGCTCCCGTGTCAGCAGCCGGGCGAATTCATCGACACGCGGACGCAGCGCCTCGGCCAGCCGCTCCAGAACAGCGCCACGCTCGGCGAAACTCAGCTTCGACCAGGCCGGAAAGGCGCGCCCGGCCGCTGCGATCGACTGTTCCGCCTGCTCAGTGCTGGCGCGAGGCGCTGCGGCCAGGACTTCGCCAGTCGCCGGATTGATGACGTCGATTGTCGCCGCGCCTGCCACCAGCACGCCATCGATCAGCAATCCGTATGCCATGTTTCCGCCTTTTCACCGACCACCATAGGCCGGCAAAGCGTGTCTCATTTACCAGGCTCAGCCGCAAGCTTGGCTTGCAACGCCGCCCATTCCGCCGGTGCCTGCTTCGACCGGGTGCGCAGATAGAAGCGGATCGTATCGAGATCGTCGTCGCTGATCTGGGCGAACTTCGGCATGCCATTCGGCACCAGCGCGCCGTTGTGGACGACTTGCTTGAACGCATCGCCATCGACGATCATCGGCGAGTACCGCAAATCGGGCGCCGCGCCGCCGCCGACCGCGTTCCAGCCGTGGCAAACGAGGCAGGCATTGCCTCCGAACAGCATCGCGCCCTTCTGCGCGCGGGCAGCATCAGGCTTGAAGTCGGGATCGGCCGGGATTTCCAGCGGGGGCATGGTGAAGGGCGCGATACTATCGGCGCCGCCGATCGCAAAGGTCAGCACCCGCCGCGGTAGCCGGTAGTCGGTCCGGTAAGCGGCATTGCCGGGCGAGGTAATGCCTGCGCCGTTGCCGCCATTGCCGGTGATGACGGTGACATATTGCCTGCCGCCGACCCGATAGCTGATCGGCGCACCGACGATCGGCGATTCGGTCTTGTAATGCCAGACCACCTGCCCGGTCTTCGCATTATAAGCGACGAGATTGCCATCCATCCGCCCCTGGAACACCAGATTGCCGGCGCTCGCCAACACCCCGCCCGGCCAGTCGCCCGGCAATTCGACCTTCCAGGCTTCCTGCTGGCTGACCGGATTCCACGCCTTGAGAAAGCTGCGGTGGCCACCAGGGAGATCGACTTCGGGAACCAGCGTGGCGCCCATGCCGGCGCCCATTTCGCTGGCGCTGCCGCCCTTCTGGCCATCGCCGATCAGCGCGCCGTTCTCCATCACCGGGATATAAACCAGACCGGTCAGCGGGCTGTAAGCTTGTGGCGGCCAGCTATGCGCGCCCGAGGGGCCGGGCCATAATTCGAACAGCCCCGGCTTGCCGGCATAGCGGATACCGGGGTTCTCGATCGGGCGGCCGGTTTTCATGTCGATGCCCGAGGCCCAGGTGACCTTGGCGATCTTCTCGGCCGAGATCAGCTTGCCGTTGGTGCGATCGATCACATAGAAGAAGCCATTCTTGGGCGCCTGCATCAGCACCTTGCGGTCTTTGCCGTCGATCTTGAGCGTTGCCAGCGTCATGTCCATGGTCGCGGTGGAATCCCACTGTTCGCCGGGGGTGACCTGGTAATGCCAGACGTATTCGCCGGTGTCGGCATTGACCGCGACGATCGAGGCGAGGAATAGATTGTCGCCGCCACCGGGGCTGCGCAAGGTCTGGTTATAGGGAAAACCATTGCCGACGCCGAGGTAGATCAGGTTCAGCTCCTTGTCGTAGCTGAACGCGTTCCAGGCGGTGCCGCCGCCACCGCGACGGCTGCCATCGGGCTTGATCCAGTCATGCCAGGTCGCGCGTTCGACCGCTTCGGCCTTGTCGATCGGCGGCTGCTTTGGATCGCCCGGCACGGTGTAGAAGCGCCACGCCCGCTTGCCGGTTTCGGCGTCATAGGCGGTGACGAAGCCACGCGCCGGGGTGATATCGGCGCCGCCGAAGCCGACGATGACCTTGCCGTCGAAGACGCGCGGCGCGCCATTGGCATTGCGCGGTGCAGCGTCAGGGAAATCCTGGACCTTCCACACTTCCTTGCCGGTGGCGGCATCGAGCGCGACGACATAGCCATCAGTGGTGTCGAGGAAGACCTTGTGGTCCCAATAAGCGATGCCCTTATTGCCCCAGGACAGCGCCAGCGGATCGGAGCGGCGCTGAGTCGTGCCACCATCGTATTCCCACAACAGCTTGCCGCTGGCCGCGTCGAAAGCGCGCAGATGCGAATGCTGGGTAGTGATGAAGACCTTGCCCTCGGCTTCGAGCGGGACCGTGGCGGTGTAGCCGGGCTCGAGATCGAAATGCCAGGCGAGCTTGAGGTCGGACACATTGCCGGCATCGATCTGATCGAGCGGGCTGTAATGCGTCTCCAGCCCATTGCGGCCCCAGCTTGGCCAATCGTCGCCATCGGCGATCATCCCCGCCTCGACCGGTTGGGCCGATTCACGCTGCGATGCTGCTCCCAGCGCCAAGGCCGCGAGCGAAACCAGCGCGAAATTGCGCCCCATCTTCTTTGTCAGCAAGCGACCTCTCCCGTTCGCGATCAGCATTCGACCGGGAGCCTAGCGTCGCCACCGATCGGCGCAAGGCGTTACAATACACTTGGTATCATAAATTGCGCCGGCGATCAGATATCAATTCCCACCAGAGCGCAACGCCGCCATCCGGGTGCGCAGATAGCTACGAATATCCTCGCGGGTCTGGTCGGGCAGATCGGCGAACTTCGGCATGCCCTGGCTCACCAGCGCGCCATCGTGGACCACGGCGCGGAAGGCATCGGCGGAGGGGGGCACCGGCGAGCGGCGCAGGTCCGGCGCGTAATTGATCCCCACCGCCAGCGCGCCATGGCAGGTTGCGCAATGCCCGGCATAAGCGATGGCGCCGGGCATCATCCGCGCCGGTTCCGGCTTGAAATCCGCATCGGCCGGCACCGGCGCTGGTTTGGGCGAAGGTGGCAAGGAATCGGCCCCATCGATCGCAAAAGTCAGCACCCGGCGTGCCTGACTGCGAGGATCGATGGCATAGCGGTTGATCGCCGGCCCCTGGATCGCCGCAGCATTGCCGGCATAGGCCATGCCAAGGCCGGTGAGCACCGTCACATATTCCTTGCCCCCGGCCCTGAAGGCGATCGGCGGGGCCATGATCGGCGCCTTGCCGTCATAGCGCCACACCAGCTTGCCGGAGCGTGCGTCGTAAGCGCTGAAGAAACCATCGACCGTGCCCTGGAACACCAGCCCACCGCCCGTCGCCAGCACCCCGCCGTTGACATAGGTCGGCTGCGACACCCGCCACGCCGCCTGCTGGCGCGCCGGGTCCCAGGCGAGGAGTTCACCCGAGGCATGGGTCGCGAGCGGACCGGTCGCCGCTCCCTCACCACCGACCATGTTGACCGCGCCATCGGAGATGCGCTCGGTGGAAGGCTTCCAGCCCTTGCTCGCATCCGAAAAACTGGCAGCGAAATGCACCGCTGGAATATAAGTCAGGCCGGTCTGCGGACTGAACGCCATCGGCGGCCAATTATGCGCCGCGAGCGGGGTAGGTGAAAGCTTCGGCGTTGTGCCCACCGGAAACCGTGCGCCCGGCATTTCCACCGGTCGTCCGGTGGTGGGATCGACGCGGCTGGCCCAGGTGACCGGCACGAAAGGCTCGGCCGAGATCAGCTTGCCGCTCACCCGGTCGATGACGTAGAAGAATCCGTCCTTGGGCGCTTGCATCAGCACCTTGCGCTTCACCCCGGCGATGGTGAGATCGGCCAGTTCGATATCCATGGTGGCATCGAAATCCCAGGTGTCACCGGGCACGGTCTGATAATGCCATTTGTAAGCGCCGGTCCTGGCGTCCACCGCCACGATCGCGTCGATGAACAGATTGTCGCCCCGGCTGGCGCTGCGCAGCCGGTGGTTCCAGGGATAGGGGCTGCCGACGCCGAAGATCACGCTATGCGTTTCGGGATCGTAGGCGATGGCATTCCAGACGTCGCCGCCGCCGCCATATTGGCGCCAGTCACCGAACCAGGTCTTGGCGGCCATCGCCATCGCCGGGTTCTCGGGATGAGCGGGATCGCCCGGCACGGTGTAGAAACGCCAGAGCTGGTGGCCATCCTTGGCGTCGTAAGCGGTGACATAGCCCCGGCTGACGCCCGTCGAGCCACCATAGCCAATGATCACCATCGCCCCGGTGCTGGTAGGCACCACGCGCGGTGCGCCGGAGATGAAAGCGGCATAGTCCTTGGGATAGGTCTGGACGCTCCACGCCTCGTCGCCGGTCTTGGCGTCGAGCGCGATCAGCCGCCCGTCCTGCGTGCCGACGAACAGCTTGCCATCCCACCACGCCAGGCCCCGCACCCCCCAGCCGAGCCGTAAATTGATCCCGGCCCGCTCGGCGGCGTGCGGATCATGCACCCACAACTCGCGCCCGGTGGCGGCATCGATGGCGTGGACGATCGACAAACCGGTGGCGGCATACATCACCCCGTCGACCACGATCGGCTCGGTGGCCGAATTGCCGAACGGCAGATCATGGTGCCAGGCAAGCTTCAACTGGGCGATATTGCCCGTGGCGATATCGCCCAACGGGCTGAAATGCTGCGCGCCAAGGCTCCGGCCATAGGCGCCCCAGTCGGTCCCATCGGCACTATCCGACAAGCGAGCGGCGGGATCGGGCCCGGAAGGCGGGCCGTGGCACTGCGTCAGCACGAGCAGACCAGCGCAGGCCAGGCCTAAGGCGCCCGCAGTCTTATACCGCGGACGGCCCTGATGAATTCGCATTTATCCTGCCTGCTCAAAGTTGCGCATGCGGGGCGCTATTGTCCTTGGGACGAGTGCCCAGCACCTCTCGCGCCTTGGCCCGGATATAAGCGTAAAGCGCGCGAATCTGGTCATCGGTGAGATTCTGGAAACGCGGCATCCCCTGTTCGAGCAACGCCCCACTTTTGAGCACGGTGCTGAAGCTGTCGAAATTGAGCGCGATCGCGGATTCGCGCAGATCCGGGGCCGGCGTACCGGTCGATTGGAACCCGACACCATGGCAAGCGGCGCATTGCACCGACAGCGCGCGACCGGCGGCGACATCGCTTTCGCTGAGCTTGAGCGCCGGATCGTCGAGGGCATGGACCGTGAAATCGGGCGGCACGCTCGCCGGCAGTTTCTTGTCGCCACCCAGCGCGAAGGTCAGCAGACGGCGCGGCTGCATGCCGAACTTATAGCCCATATCCATATAGTGACCATAAGCGGCGGTGGTGCCGCCATAGCCGACCAGGATCGAGATATATTGCCGCCCATCAAGGCTATAGCTCATCGGTGCGCCGATGATGCCGAGCCCGGCATCGAACTTCCACACTTCCCGGCCACTCGTCGCGTCGAACGCCTTGAGGAACCCGTCCGCCGTACCCTGGAACACCAGTCCACCCGCCGTCGCCAGCACCCCGCCGTTCCACAAGCCGCGGTGTTGCACTCGCCAGGCTTCCTTCTGGGTGACCGGATTCCACGCGACGAGATAGCCCGCGTCATCGCCGGGACGTTCGACGATGGGCTCGACCGCCAGCCCCATGATATTGAACCCATTCTCCGAGCCGCCGTGGTGCGAAAAGCGTGCGCCGATCTGCTGGACCGGAATATAGGATAGCCCGGTCTGGGGATCGTAGCTCATCGGTTGCCAATTATGGCCACCGACCGTGCCGGGCCACATCTTGGTTTCGCCGGTTTCATAGCGAATATTGGGATATTCGTTGGGCCGACCGGACTTGAAGTCGATATTCTTCGCCCAGCTGATCTCGGTGGTCTTGCCCGGCTCATTGAGCAGCTTGCCGGTCGCGCGATCGAGGACATAGAAGAAACCATTGGTCGGGGCATGGAGCAGCACCTGGCGCGGTTTCCCGTCGATCGGGACCGTCGCCATGATGATGTTCGGCGTCGCCTTGTAATCCCAGCTGTCGCGCTGGTTTTCCTGATAATGCCAGATGTATTTGCCGGTATTGGCATCCAGCGCGACGATGCTGGTGTTATAGAGATCGTCGCCGCCGCCCGGATCGCGGATGACCGGATCGTAGGGGCCGCTGTTGCCGGTGCCGATGTAGACACGGTCGGTTTCTGGATCGAAGGTCATGCCGTTCCACACCGTACCGCCGCCGCCGGTATGCTTCCAGAAGTCGGCGCTCCAGGTCTTGGCCGCCGCCTCCATCGCCGGATCGCCCTTGTTCTGCTCGGGGCTGCCGGGCGTCACGAAAAAGCGCCAGAGCTGCTTGCCGGTATTGGCGTCGAACGCGGTGACGAAGCCACGCCCCCCGAAATCCGCACCGCCGTTGCCAATGATCACTTTGCCGTTCATCACCCTGGGCGCGCCGGTGCTGATGTTGAGCGCGCCGGCGGGGATCGATTCCGCAACCCATAATTCCTTGCCGGTCTGGGCATCGAGCGCGAACAACCGCCCGTCGAGCGCAGCGGCGAAGACCTTGCCATTCTCGTAAGCCATGCCGCGATTGGCGCCGAAGGAGAAATGCATCTTGTCGGGATTATGCTTCCACAACTCGGGATCGTAAGTCCACTTCAGCGCCCCGGTTTTGGCATCGACGGCATAGACCTTGGCGAGGCTACCGGTAAAATAGACCGTGCCGTTGACCTCGAGCGGCGTGGCCTCCAGCGACACTTCGCCGGGCAAATCCAGCGACCAGGCGAGGCCGAGCTTGCCGAGATCGCCCTTGTTGATCTGATCGAGCCGGGAATAGCTCGATTCATCGGGCGCGCCGCCGACCCCCGGCCAATCCGCGCCCGCACCCAACGGCGCCGGGGCATTGGAGGCCGCCTGGGTGGCCACGCCTCCCGCAGCGAAGGCCAGGGCAACCGCGATGGCCACGGAGGCGGTCAAGCTTTTGGATGGCATATGCCTCTCTCCCTGAGGACTTCTTGTCGGAGGATAGCGACCTGTCATCGGGCGGTGCCGACAACGGATCGCTATCCCACTATCGGGACAAGCTGCCTCAACAACATGCCGGGTGCAACTCAGTACCGCAGAATACGGTCCGGCGATGCAAATCCGAACTCCACCTCGCCTTCAACCGACCCACATTTGCTATTGCAAGCGCCTCGCAATAGCGTAGTATGACGTTATTGGGAGATTCGCATGATCGTTTGCAGCTGCAATGTCATACGGGAACAACAGATCCGCGAAGCCGCGCGCGAGGGGCTCGTCGATGTGGAAGACATCTATGCCCACCTCGGCTGCGAACCCAACTGCTGCCAATGCCTGCCATTCGCGGCGCAAATCATCGCGGAAGAAACCCGGCTAGCAGCCTAATAAACTGATAGATTGCGGGTTTACCGATGGCCATTTGCGAGCATGTGGCCTATGATGTGCCTGTCAATAATGGAGGCACGATATGAAGGGCGACACCGGGGTTATCGGTTTCCTCAACGAGGCGCTCAAGAATGAGCTGACCGCGATCAATCAGTATTTCCTGCATTATCGCATGCTCAAGCATTGGGGCGTCCGCCGCCTCGCCGCTTATGAATACGGCGAGTCGATCGACGAGATGAAGCATGCCGACAAGCTTGCGGATCGCATTTTCTTTCTCGAAGGCCTGCCCAATTTTCAGGACCTCGGTCGCCTGCGCGTCGGCGAAACCGTCGAGGAAATTCTAAAAGCCGATCTCGCTCTCGAACTGGACGCCATTCCTCAACTGAAGAATGCCATCGCCCATTGCGAGCAGGTTCGCGATTATGTCAGCCGCGATCTGTTCCAGGACATCCTGGAAAGCGAAGAGGAGCATATCGACACGATCGAAACGCAATTCGATCTGATCGAACGCATGGGCATCCAAAACTATATCCAGCTGCAGTCCGAGCCCGTAGACGAAAGCTAGAACTACGTTTCGTATCAAACGATGCGCAAGCGCAAGCTTAGCGCGGGCAGTGTAATTCACATATCACGCTGCCCGCGCTAAGCTTGCGCTTGCATCTGGCTGGTACCCCACGGCTTGCGCTCGCTGCCAACATGGCATTCGCGCGCAATGCCCGTCCAGCCTGGAAAATCCTGACATTACCCTGGCCGGACAGTTCCTCCACAGTCGAAATACAGTGTAACTATATGGCTGTTAACATAAGTTAACAATCTTCAGGAAGTTTATTTAACTCCAAGGCCCTAAGGCCCGTGGACATTTAGCGGCATGCGATGATTGTTGCGGCGAGGTTGAGATTGGCGCGGA
>JAMFSI010000089.1 GCA_026225215.1 Sphingomonas palustris
CGTCCTTTGGCAGCTGGCGGCGGTGAAAAACCTCGATCCGGTCGCGCGCGAATTTCAGCGCATCGAGCGTTTTGCCATCGCTGGCCTGCACCGCGGCGTCGATTTCGGCCGCGGTCACCCGCAAGGCCCCGGCGTCGATATCGAGCCGGTCGAACTTGCGCGTCGCCTCGATCAGAGCGGCATCGCCGCGCGCCGCAACGTCGTCGACAATGGCCCGGGTCGCCCGCTCGACGTCGGCTGATGCTTCACGTTTGGCGGCGAGAAATGCAGCGAAGCGTTCGGCGAAATCGGGGCTGCTTCTGTCGAGGCGAGTAGGCATGGTGGCTTTCTTGGCAGATTAGGTCGAAGACCTAAGCTCAATGGCGCGGCGGTCTGTGGCCGTCAACCCTTTGGATATCGGCGAAATTGAACCGTAGGGTGGGCAAAGCCACCGGTCGGGCGAATGCCCGTCCGATGGCGTGCCCACCATCTGGCAACAACACGTGTCGGTGGGCACGGCGCAAGGGCGCCTTTGCCCACCCTACGGCCGGAATGACGTATTCATCAGGCCTCCAGCCCCGACGGCTCGGCCCCGAGCTCGGAGGTTCCGAGATCGTCGGCGCCGAGGTCAGCCAGCTCGCATTCAAGACATTCGACGTCCAGCCGCAGCGCCCCGCCGCTACTGAACAGCAGCACCACGCTGCCACCGGGCGCCTCGGCGGGATGAAACTCGATCCCGAGCAGCTCGAGGGCGGGTTCCGGCGGTGCCTCCAGATCGACATTGCGCGACTTGCAGGACAGCACCCGGTCGAACCGCAGCGCGGATATCAGCCGGCGCGGGGTGGCTTCCCCCGCCATCGTCTGTTCCCAGTCCAGCCGGCTCATGCCGACCACCAGCCGCTTTTCGCTCTGACGCCAGATGATGTCTGCGGGCTGGACATGAGCTTCCTGCACATGCGCGGAAACGACGGCGAGGTCGTCGGCATCGAGGGCTATCAATTTGAGCTGGGCCGCCACCGATCACATCCTCAATCGCTGATGCGCTGGATCGATGCGCCGCATGCCGACAGTTTTTCCTCGAGCCGCTCAAACCCCCGATCGAGATGATAGACGCGGTTGACCATGGTCTCGCCTTCGGCAGCCAGACCCGCGATCACCAGCGACACCGATGCGCGCAGATCGGTCGCCATCACAGGGGCGCCGCGCAGTTTCGCGATGCCGTCGATGGTGGCGGTCTCGCCGTCGAGGCTGATCCGCGCGCCAAACCGCGCCAGTTCTTGCACATGCATGAACCTGTTCTCGAAGATCGTCTCGGTGATCTGCGAGGCCCCGCTGGCGCAGGCCATCAGCGCCATCAGCTGGGCCTGCAGATCGGTGGGAAAGCCCGGAAACGGTGCGGTTGAAACCGTCACCGGCCCGATCCCGGCGCCGTTGCGGGCAACCCGAATGCCCGTATTGTTGACGGTGATGACGGCACCGGCCTCGGTCAGCACATCGAGCGCCGATTGCAGCAGTTCCGGCCGCGCGCCGGCCAGTTGTACATCGCCGCCGGTCATCGCCACCGCCATCGCATAGGTGCCGGTTTCGATGCGATCGGGCAGCACGGTATGCCGCGCGCCGTGAAGTTTTGTCACACCCTCGACGACGATGCGGGAGGTGCCGGCCCCGGTGATGCGCGCGCCCATCTTGTTGAGGCAATCGGCGACATCGAGAATTTCCGGCTCGCAGGCCGCGTTGGCGATGACCGTGGTGCCCCGGGCCAGGGTCGCTGCCATCAACGCGACATGGGTGCCGCTGACCGTGACTTTGGGAAAGTCGATCGTGGCGCCTCTCAGGCCGCCCGGCGCCTTTGCGATCACATAGCCGCCGTCGATGGCGATATCCGCACCGAGCTTTTCCAGCGCCATGATCAAAAGATCGACCGGCCTTGTGCCGATGGCGCAGCCGCCGGGCAGCGATACCTTGGCCTCGTGCATCCGCGCCAATAGCGGCGCGATCACCCAGAAGCTCGCGCGCATCCGCGACACCAGTTCGTAGGGCGCCGTGGTATCGATGATGTCGGCCGCCGAAATGTGCAGGGTCTGGCCCTGGTACTCACGGTCGCCGGGGCGCTTTCCCACCGAGGTGATATCGACGCCGTGGTTGCCGAGAATGCGCTGCAACTGCGCGACGTCGGCGAGCCGCGGCACGTTATCGAGAATCAGCGTCTCCTCTGACAACAGGCCCGCGATCATCAGGGGCAGCGCGGCATTCTTCGCGCCCGAGATCGGGATGGTGCCGTTCAGCTTGTTGCCGCCGACGATGCGAATGCGATCCATACCGATTCCCGTTGATGGCTATGAATAAAGTATAGGGCGAATGGACCCCCGATAGCAAAAGCGAGAAATTTGAGGCTATTTCATGGGGTTAGAGCCGAAACTAACGCCCGCGCAGCTAAAACCGATTGATATCCTCGCTCTCCAGCACCGGCTTCGGATAGCCGTCGCGCGCAACGCTGATCATGGCGCGGCCGACCCGCTCGGTGGTCGTCATGTAGTGCGGCGAGGTACGCGCGAGCCGCGCCAGCAGCGGCGATGCCACCACATAGATCGCCTGCACCCAGGCGGTCTTGGACCGGACGCCATGCAGCGGCTGGATGCCCGCGGGGCGGAACATATAGGCCGCCTTGAACGGCAGCTTGAGCAGATCGTTTTCGGTCTTGCCCTTGACCCGCGCCCACATCAGCGGGCCCTGCTCGGTACTATCGGTACCGCGCCCGGTGACATAGGTGAACACCATGCCGGGATTGAGTCTGGCCAGCGTCTTCGCCGTCGCCATGGTCAGATCATAGGTCAGATGCCGATAGCGCTGTGCGTCCATGCCGACCGAGGAGACGCCGAGACAGAAAAAGCACGCGTCATAACCGCCGAGTTCGGATTCGATCGCGGAAAAATCGAAGAAATCACTGTGCAGGATTTCCTTGAGCTTTGCGTTTTGTTGGCCGGTCGGGCTGCGCCCGACCACCAGCACGCGCTCGACATCGGGATCGACCAGGCATTCGCGCAGCACGCCCTGCCCGACCATGCCGGTGGCACCGAACAGGATGACTTTCATCTGATTTCCCCCGCAGCCTTGTACATTCAGGCGGCCGCTGCGACCTGATCAAACGATACGCCGGTGAGTGCGGCCGAGATATCCCAGAGCCGGGCGTTCACTGCGGCGTCTTTCGCCCGCGGCATGATTTTCGCCGGCGCCGGCGGTCCCTTCATCTCATAGAACCCGTTCGGGCCGTAATAGCCGGCCGCTTCAGCGTTCGGCGAGGTCGCGGCAAACAGCGTGGGCAATGCGCCCGCGGCGGCGGAATGACTGGCAAAGGGCTGAAGGATCTTGCCGAATAGCCCCATCAAGCCTCCGGTGCCCGGACCGTTGGCCATCAGGTCGGTTCGCGCAAACCCGGGGTGCGCGGCGTTGCTCATCAATCCCCAGCCGCCGGCATTGCTGCGCCGCTGCAGTTCGAGGGCGAATATCAGCATCGCCAGTTTCGACTGGCAGTAGGCCTTGAAGGGGTTATAGGATTTTGCACCTTGCAGATCGTCAAAATCGATCGCGCCTGAGCGATGCGCAAGGCTGGACAGGTTGACCACGCGAGGCTGATGGCCGCGACGAAGCAGCGGCAGCAGACGTGCGGTGAGCGCATAGTGCCCGAGATAATTGATGCCGAACTGCATCTCGAAGCCGTCGGCGGTGGTCTGCCGCTTCGGCAGCGCCATCACACCGGCATTGTTGATCAACAGATCGAGCGAGGCGTGGGTGGCGGCAAAGCGCGTGGCGAAATCGGCGACGGAAGCCAGACTGGCGAGATCGAGCGTCTCGTAGCTGAGTTTGGCATTGGCAAATTGACCGCGAATTTTATCGATCGCCTGACGCCCCTTGGCGTCGTTGCGGCCGGTGAGCACCACGGTTGCCCCGGCGCCCGCCAGCGCCAGCGCGGTCTCAAAGCCGAGGCCGCCGGTGGCGCCGGTAATGATGGCGGTCTTGCCGTCCTGGGACGGAATGTCTGCGCTGGTCCAATCGGTCATGGTTATATCTCCGGGCTCGAGTCGTTGCAGATTCCTAGCTCCGGCTCTAAATGTGCACTTAGTGCAATCTTGCAAGAGGTGAAAATTGAGGACGATCGGTGAGCCCGCGCAAGCCAGCTAGGCCAAGATCTAAGCCCAGCGCTAAACCAGAGACTAAGCCTATGACATCAAAAGAAGAATCCGGAACGGCCACCCTCGGTCTGCGGCAGCGCAAACGGCAGCAAACCCGTGAGCGGCTGACCCGCGCGGCGATGGCGCTGTTTCTGGAGCGCGGCTTTGAGGCGACCACGCTCGACGATA
>JAMFSI010000090.1 GCA_026225215.1 Sphingomonas palustris
CGATGCGCTTTGTACTGATCGTACATCTGGTTGCGAAACGAGGTTCCGGCCTTGTCGAGGATCACTGCCAGATGCGTCGGACCGTCGGCTTTGTGCAGGTCTTCCGCCAATTTCCACAGCATCGTCGTATAGCCATAGACCGCCCCTACCGGCACGCCGCGCGGATTGGTGAGCGGCGGCAGCCGATGATAAGCGCGGAAAATATAGGCCGACCCGTCGACCAGATAGAGATGTTGTTGCGATGCCATGGCCGGGTCATAGAGTGCCTTGCGGCCGGGCGAAAGCGCCCTCGAAACGGCAATTTGCGGCCAGTCGCGCGAAAAAAACCATCAACCGATGCCGGGCAGGCGAATTTCTCAAAGCTTTTTTGCCTCAAAAATGCCGCATTTGCGCGGGCCATTCGCAGGAAATGCGCAATCTGCGTGGGTTAAGCACGACTAGCGCTTGCATCGCGCAGCCAAGGTGATTAATTGGCGCGTGAAGTCTACTCTAGCGGTAGCCTTTCCGCACGGCCTTGTGTCGCGCGTGGTCCACTCGCTGTTCAAGGAATACCATACATGCGCAAGATCGTTCTCGCCGCTGCCGTCGCCGGCGCTGCCCTGACCCTCTCGGCTTGCAACAAGGCTGCTGATACCTCGTCTTCGGCTGACTCGACCTCGTCGGCTGCTGACAGCTCGGCTTCGGTTGCTTCGTCGGCTGCTTCGGACGCCGGTTCGGCTGCTTCGGGCGCTGCCTCGGCTGCTGACGCTGCCGGTTCGGCTGCTACCGCTGCTGCTGGTGCCGCTTCGTCGGCTGCTTCGGCTGCCTCGATGTAATCTTCGCCTCACGGCAAGATTATCGAATTGGGCGCGCGGGGCTTACCTCGCGCGCCTTTTTCGTCTGATATTAGGCTTAGGCCGGTGGATCGGCGCGAGGGATGTTTTAGCGCCCTTCGCGAACGGGTGCATGCGCTACCTACTCCCCTCCCGCTTGCGGGAGGGGCTGGGGGTGGGCATGTTCACACGCAATGTCAGCGCCAGGCCCTGCCCACCCCTAACCCCTCCCGCAAGCGGGAGGGGAATGTTCTGTCCTGCACCGCGAAGCGGCCATAAGGTCCGCGACGCTGCGGCGTAGCGATACGCCGATACGACATGCGACAACGACAGCAACGGGGTCTGGGGCAATGGCCCCAGGACTAGCTCATCTTCCAGTGATTTGAGCGCCGCCTACCGCGACGGTGATCTGCCCGCGAACTCGACGTCGGGTTCATAGCCGTCATAAACGGCGCGAGCGATCGTGGCGATGCGCGATTCCCGACCGGGCTTGCTGCCTTGGCCAGTAACATAGATCGCCAGTGCTACCGTCCGTCCAGTGGGGGTCCGGATAATCCCGACATCGCTGGAGGTATTGGCCAGCGTTCCGGTCTTGTGACCGATCAGGGCATCGCTGGGGAGCAGCAGCTTCATGCGATGCACCCCGGTGCGGCAGCGGCTCATCGCGCCCATCAAAACTTCGCGACTGGACGAACTCAACCACTCGCCCTGGTACAGCCCGGCGAGCAGATGCACCATCGTCAGCGGGGTCGTGCTGTCGTGATAATCGATGGTGGTGGCGGGGTTGATCACGCCGTCATCGCGCACCAGCGTATTGATATTGTGGTCGATTCGCATACCGCTCAACCCGACCCGGTGCAGCCAGCGGTCCACCGCCTGCGGTCCGCCGACCGCGGCGAGCAGGCCATCGGTGGCATGATTGTCGCTCAGCGTCAGCGCCCGTTCGATCAGTTCCTCGGCCGGAAGCCATTCGCCCTGCCGCACCGGCGCCACCGCGCTCGACAATTTGGCGGAATGCAGCGGCATCATCATCGGATAACGGTCGCCGAGATGGAAACGGCCTTCGTCCACGCCGGCCAGGAAAGTTGCGACGATCGCCACTTTGGCGGTGCTCGCCAGCGGAAAGGGCTGATCGCCGAGAACTCCGATGCTGCGGCCCGAACCGAGATCGAGCGCGGCGACGCCGATGCGGCCATGCGACCCTTCGGCCAGCGCCATCAGCCGACGCTCGAACGAACCAGCGAAGGGCTGCGTTTGCGGGTTGGAGTAAGGCCCGGAATAGACGCTGGCGTAAGGGCTCGGCGCGCGCGAAGCGGCGAGTGGCGCAGGCCCCTCCTCCTCATCCGCATCGTCGTCGGGCCGCGCCAGATAGCGCGGGACCGATACAGCTATTGGTTGAGTTGCCGCAGCTTGCGGTTGGACTTGCCGCACGACGTGAGGCATCGGCGCCTGATTGCGCGGGGTTGCCGGTGCGAAGACAGCGTCGAAGTTCTGCCCGAGATCGTCGTTTTGCGAGGCAGCAGCCATCTCGAATGGCGCGAGCAGGGTCGCGCCCAGCACCATCGTACCTAATAGCTGCTTGATGATTCTCTTGCGCACAGGCCTCTATACCCTCCGAACCCTGCCATTTTGCTTAACGGTGTGTTGTTTCGGCACAAGCGCGCGTCGATGAAACGCGCCACAGCTACGATGACATCAACAAGAGTCCGTAGATTCAGCCAGCTGGTAGGGGTTTTTAGAGCGGTTTCCCCAGTTTGTTACATTTGTCACAAAACAAAGGGCCGGAGGATTGCTCCCCCGGCCCCGTCGTTTCGTAAGCCTGAGTGACTGAGCTTAGAAGTCCATGCCGCCCATGCCGCCCATGCCGCCGCCACCGGGGGCGCCGCCAAAGGCCGGCTTGTCATCGGGCTTTTCGCTGATCGCCGCTTCCGTGGTGATCAACAGGCCAGCCACCGAAGCGGCGTCCTGCAGTGCGATACGCACGACCTTGGTGGGATCGACCACACCGGCCGCCTTCAGGTCTTCATAGGTGTCGGTCGCAGCGTTGAAACCCTTGGTCTCGTCGCCTTCGCGCAGCAGATTGCCCGAGATCACCGCGCCATCATGGCCGGCATTCTGAGCGATCTGACGCACCGGCGCCAGGATCGCGCGACGGACGATGTCGATGCCCTTGGTCTGGTCGTCGTTGGCGCCCTTGAAGCCTTCGAGCGCCTTGGTGGCATAGAGCAACGCGGTACCGCCGCCGGGGACGATGCCTTCTTCAACCGCAGCGCGGGTCGCATGCAGCGCGTCATCGACGCGATCCTTGCGCTCCTTCACTTCGACTTCCGAAGCGCCACCGACCTTGATCACGGCCACGCCGCCAGCCAGCTTGGCCAGGCGTTCCTGGAGCTTTTCGCGGTCATAGTCGCTGGTGGTCGATTCGATCTGCGAACGGATCTGCTCGACGCGAGCCTTGATATCCACAGCCGAACCATTGCCATCGACGATGGTGGTGTTGTCCTTGTCGATGGTGACCTTCTTGGCCTGGCCGAGCATCGCCAGCGTGACGTTCTCGAGCTTGATGCCGAGATCTTCGCTGATCATCTCACCGGCGGTCAGCGTGGCGATATCGCCCAGCATGGCCTTGCGGCGATCACCGAAACCAGGAGCCTTGACGGCCGCAACCTTGAGGCCGCCGCGCAGCTTATTGACCACCAGGGTGGCCAGCGCTTCGCCTTCGATGTCCTCGGCGATGATCAGCAGCGGGTGACCCGACTGCACCACGGCCTCGAGCACCGGCAGCATCGCTTGCAGCGACGACAGCTTCTTCTCGTGGATCAGGATGTAGGGGCTTTCCAACTCGACGGTCATCTTGTCGGGGTTAGTGACGAAGTAGGGCGACAGATAGCCGCGGTCGAACTGCATGCCTTCGACGACATCGAGTTCGAATTCGAGACCCTTGGCCTCTTCGACGGTGATCACGCCTTCCTTGCCGACCTTTTCCATGGCTTCGGCAATCTTCTCGCCGATTTCACGGTCGCCATTGGCCGAGATGATGCCGACCTGAGCGATTTCGGCAGTGCCGGCAACCGGGGTCGAGCGCTGCTTGACGTTCTCGACGACCTTGGTCACGGCGAGATCGATACCGCGCTTGAGATCCATCGGGTTCATGCCTGCAGCGACGGCGGTCATACCTTCGCGAACGATGGCCTGCGCCAGAATGGTCGCGGTGGTGGTGCCGTCACCGGCGATGTCGTTGGTCTTCGAGGCGACTTCACGCAGCATCTGCGCGCCCATGTTCTCGAACTTGTCCTTGAGTTCGATTTCCTTGGCGACGGTGACGCCGTCCTTGGTGATGCGCGGAGCGCCGAAGCTCTTTTCGATCACCACGTTGCGGCCCTTGGGGCCCAGCGTGACCTTCACTGCGTCGGCGAGGATATCCACGCCCTTCAGGATGCGTTCGCGCGCGTCGCGCGAAAAGCGTACTTCCTTGGCTGCCATGTTCGTTTCCTTTGAAATCAGCTAATTGATAAGGGTCAGTCGGCGCTTAGCCGAGGATGCCCAGAATGTCGGATTCCTTCATGATCAGCAGGTCTTCGCCGCCAACCTTGACTTCGGTACCGGACCACTTGCCGAACAACACGCGATCGCCGGTCTTGACGTCGAGCGGGGTCACCTTGCCATCATCGGCGCGGGTGCCGGTGCCGACGGAGACGATTTCGCCTTCGGCGGGCTTTTCCTTGGCGCTATCGGGAATGATGATGCCGCCGGCGGTCTTTTCCTCGGCTTCGACGCGGCGAACCAGCACGCGGTCATGGAGCGGACGAAAACTCATGAGACTACCTCTCTGCAATTGAAGATGGGCTTGGCACTCCCGGTATGAGAGTGCCAGCGGCGGGGATATGGTTCCGGTGCCGGGCATCGTCAAGGCGCTCGCTATATTTTTTTAGTTCCGAAATTCGCGGAAGAGCGAATTTCGAAGCCTGTGCCGTCCCGCTCCCCCGGCCCAACCACCCCATGAAGGTACCCTGGGGGTGGTTGGGCCGGGGGAGCGGGACGGCACAGGCTTTCCGAAACATAGTTTCGGATCAGACAACTAAAGCGCTAGCCCGAGAATTTCGCGCCGGTGCCAGCGTCGCAGCAACAGCGTGGCGACAACCGCCAAGCCCACCGCCAGCCCGATCCATACGCCAAGCCCTTGCAGGCGTGTGGCAAAACCAAGCAGCACGGCCGTGCCGAAGCCAGGAACCCAATAGCCGAGCAGCGCAATCGCCATCGGCACGCGGGTGTCCTGCAAGCCGCGCAGCGCGCCAGCGGCAATCGCCTGCGCGCCGTCGACCAGTTGGAAGGCGGCGGCCACCGCGAGAAAGCGGACGGCAAAACTCACCATCGCGGCATTGGCCGGCGCGGTGATATCGACATAGGCGGAGACGATCAGCCGTGGCGCACCGAGCATCAGCGCGGCGCTGGCCAGCGAAAAGCCGACCCCGACCGCCAGCGCCGTCCAGCCCGCGCGCGTGATTCCGGCCCGATCTCCGGCGCCATAGCAATGGCCGACGCGGATCGTGGCAGCTTGCCCGATCCCCATCGGCAGCTGGAAGGTGAAGGCCGCGATCTGCAAGGCGACGGTATGCGCCGCCAGTTGCGCCTCGCTGAGCAGGCCCATCAGAAAAGCGGCACTGCCGAACAATCCGGCCTCGGCTACCACGGTGAAGCCGATCGGCGCGCCGAGCCGGATCAGCGCGCCCAATCGCGCCCATTCCGCCCGCCACCAATGGCCGAGCAGACGGTAGCGATGCAGCCGGCGATCGCAGCTTATGGCGAGCGCGTAAGCGATCAGCGTGGCCAGTGCCGTGCAATTGCTGGACAAGGCCGAACCGGTCAGCCCCAGCGCCGGCATTCCCCAATGACCGAAGACGAAGGCGTAATTGCCCAATCCATTGACGATGATGGAGAGTGCGGTGATCGCCGTGGCAAACACCGGTCGGCCCAGTGCTGCGACGAAACTGCGCAATACACTGGCGGCGACCATCGGGATCATCGCCCAGCGCAGCACCAGGAGAAAACCGCCGGCACGGACAGCGATTCGAGACGGCTCCCCTGCGGCGAGCAGGATCGCCTCGCCATGCCCACACACCAGCATTCCGGCGAGCGCCAGTGCCACCGCCAGCCACAGCGCCATCCGTACCGAACGACGCACCTCACGCAATGCATGGCGGCCGCGCCCCTGTTCGGCGGCAATCAGCGCCGACACTACGCTGACCATCGCCGAAGAGCTCCACGCCATCAGCCCGAACAGGCTGACCGACAGGCTGGCGGCAGCCAGCGCCTCCGCGCCGAGCCGGGCGACGAAGACCACGTCGATCGCATAGACCAGCGCCTGCAACAGATTGGCGACCGCCAGCGGCCCAGCCAGCCGCAGCGTCGCACCGAGTTCGGTACGCCAGGGATGAGGAGTGGCGGCCATGGCCTGCCGATACGGGCAGTGGCCGAAGCGGGAAAGCGAAAAGCTTCGCGGGGCGAGCGCGCAAAAAAGGGGGACGAAGCCTAAGCTTCGCCCCCTTTTTCAATATACGACCGAGTGACGCGTAGCGTCTATACCAAGGCTCTGAGACGCTAGCGCATCACGCCTTGGTTACGCTCAAGCGCCGCGCGGGCTAATTAGCGCAGCAACTCACCCTTGTTCTCGGAAGATGTCAGCTTGCCGTTGACATCGCTGAGGACGCCGGCGGGGATCGTGAGCAGGCGACCTTCCATGATCAGTTGCACCGAACCATCGGTATTGACGCGATAGACGGGAGCGAGGCGCTGACCATTGGCACCGTAAACCATCTTGCCTTCGGCGATCTTCAGCGGGGCGGCGTCAGCAGGATGCGAAACACCGGTAACGATCGCATCGGCATGGGCGGCAATGGGGACCAGCGAAAAGGTGGCCAGGGTAGCGAGAACGGCGAGAGGGGCAAACTTGGTCATGTCATAACTCCGAACTGGTTATAGCGAATGGCTTTTGATATTGCTAACCTAGGTAAGCAAACCTGCTGCAAAAGTCAATTGTTTTTACTGCAAGTGCGAAGGGCCTTATCGCAACTGCAGCATGGATTGCCCGCTGGTTCGACCAGAACCTCGTCGGAGTCTCGCTTTTAAGATTTTGTTATAGCGCGGTAAAGTTGAGAGCGCGACCATTCTCACCTTCGATCGAATTGGGTTTCGACAATGCCCCCATCGGCTTGATAAACCCCTGGGTGCAGCGCAAAGCGACGAAACCTGGTGGAGATTGAGGCATGCGAATAACGTCGATAGCGCTGGTGGGGTTGATTTTAGCCCTGGCCGGTTGTGGCAGCTCGAACCAGCCGGCACCGAGCGCGCCAGACAGCAGCGGCGCGCAAATCGGCGAAGCGCCCGCGGCACTTGCGCCCGGCGCGCCTGCGGATTTCGCGATTTGCAGCAGCTGCCATACGATCGTCGCGGGTAAGAACGGCATTGGGCCCAGCCTGCTGGGGGTAGTGGGGCGCAAGGCGGGTTCGCTGCCCGGTTTCGCTTATAGCGCGGCGCTGCAAAAATCGGGCATCGTCTGGACACCCAAGCGTCTCGACCAATGGCTATCCGGCCCGATGACGCTGGTGCCCGGTACCAAGATGAGCTTTGGCGGCTATGCCGATCCGAAGCAGCGGCAAGCCGTGATCGCTTATCTCAAGACGCTGAAATAGGCTCTTAATCGCGGCTCAAGGCAGCTCTCGGTGTTTGAGAAACACGGCGGGATTGCCTGAATAGACGCCGTCCGCTTCGGCATCTCCGAACAGCACCCCGCGCGCCGCCAGCACCGCACGGTCAGCCATGGTGACACCCGGTCCGACAAAAGCCTCGGCGGCGATCCAGCAGCGATCGCCGATCGTGATCGGGCGCAGCACCAGCTGGAAATGGGGATCGCACAAGTCATGGCTGCTGGCGCAGAGATGAGCGCGCTGCGAGACCACCGTGCCCGCGCCGATGCGAATGTGCCCCTGATTATAGAGCCGCGCACCAGGGCCGATCAACACCCCTGCGCCCAGTTCGAGGTTGGCGGGCAGCCAGATATTCACGCTGGCATGAACGCGTGCGCCGGCGGCGATGCGCGCCCCGAAACAACGCAGCACGAAGGCGCGCCAGCGATGCAGCGGCGGCGGCGTGAAGCGGCACAGTATCAACCAGGCCACTTGCCAGGTCACCCGCATCAGCCGGTTACCGAGCGAGAAGCTCGGGCTACCGGCCAGGGGCCGGGTGGTGCGCGCGTCAAGCAGGCTCATCGATCTTGTTCCTGAATGCTTCGGCGATGAGCGCAGCATAGGCCTCGCCCCAGCGCTCGGCCACCGTCCTCACCGCGAAAGGGCCCGCTGCCAGTGCCCGTGCCGCACCGGCCATCGCCTGCCATTGCCTCTCGTCCAGGGCCAATGCCCGGGTCAGAGCCGCGGCGATGGCGGAAACATCGGGGCCGCAAGCCAAGGCTGCGCCGGTTTCAAACCCTTCGGGCAAGTGGCAAGCTTCGGTCATGATCGCCGGGGCTCCTGCGGCCCAGCCTTCCAGAATCGCCATCGGCAAGCCTTCGCTTAGTGAGGGCAGGATGGTGAAGCGCGCGCCGTCGAGCAACGCTTGTTTAGCGGCGCCGTAAAGCGGGCCGGCGAAGTGGATGCTGGCCGCAACCTCTCCGATAGCGGCTTGCAAGGCCGCGACATCTTTGGGCGTCCCCCAGCCGGCAATGGTCAGATGGGCACCCACGGGCAGCAGCGCCTCGCGCCAGCCCGCCACTAGCGCCAGCAGATTCTTCTTGGGATGAATCCGCCCGATATAGACCACATGGGGTGCGCGCGGAGCGGTATCGAATGACACGGCGGCCGGGCCTGCATTGGGAATCACGATGGTATCCTCGCGTCCGCTCTCGCGTCGGATATCCTCGGCCTCGGCGGCGGTCAGCGCATGGAAAGCGCTGGCGGCGCGCCAACTGGCGCGTTCATAACCGGCGCGGGCCAGCGCCTTTTTCCAGCGCCCCCGCGCGGTGATCCACGGGTCGAGCATGCCATGCGGCGAGATCAGATAAGGACGCCCGGTCCGCCGCGCCCAACTTGTGCCCGCGCGCGAAGGATACATCCAGATGCCGTGGAGATGCAGGAAATCGAGATCGGCCGCGAGCAGGCTTGCAATCAGACTCGGCGCATAGCCGATCTGGGCCGGGCCGATAACGGGATGGAAGTGGACCGGGCTAGGTGCGAGCCGACCCTCATCCGCTGCGCTATGCTGGTCGGCCAGCGCGAAGATCACCGCCTCACCACCGAGAGCGCGAATCATCGCCGCCTGCGCCGCCACCGCCTCGAACACTCCGCCGCCCGCGCGCGAGGCCGAGGCAGTCAAGAGGCCAATGCGGCGATTGTGGAGGCTAGGGCGGCATGCATTCCCCTCCCCTTCAGGGGAGGGGTTAGGGGTGGGGCCTCTCCCCGGAGGTCGAGCTATGAGGCGAGGGGCCCCCCCCCCCCCCCCCCCCCCACCCCCCGGCGGGGCGAACCCCCCCCCCCAGCGGGGGGAGCACACCCCCCCCCCGGAGCGGACAAAAAAAGAAAAGCAGGCCGCGAAAGACAAAACACCAACCCC
>JAMFSI010000091.1 GCA_026225215.1 Sphingomonas palustris
GCCTCCGGCCTCGACATCGACAAGTTCGCCGGGCGGCTGAGCTTCTTTTTCGCGATCGGCATGAACTTCTTCATGGAGATCGCCAAGCTGCGCGCGGCGCGCGTGCTGTGGCACCGCGGGATGACGAAGCTGGGCGCAAAAAATCCGGAAAGCCGGATGCTGCGCACCCATTGCCAGACCAGCGGCGTGTCGCTGCAGGAACAGGACCCCTACAACAACGTCATCCGCACCACGATCGAGGCGATGGCGGCGATGCTGGGCGGCACGCAGAGTCTGCACACCAATGCGCTGGACGAGGCGATCGCGCTGCCGACCGATTTCTCGGCGCGCATCGCCCGCAACACTCAGATCGTCATCCAGGAAGAGACCGGCATGTGCAATGTCGTCGATCCGCTGTGCGGCTCCTATTATATCGAAGCGCTGACGCAGCAGCTGGTCGATCAGGCCTGGGCGATCATCGAGCGCGTCGAGGGTGAGGGCGGCATGGCCAAGGCGGTCGCCGCCGGCTGGCCCAAGGCGATGATCGAGGAAGCCGCCGCTGGCCGCCAGGCGCGGGTGGACAAGGGCGATGATGTCATCGTCGGCGTGAACAAATATCGCCTGGCGACCGAAGATCACCTCGAAACGCTGGATATCGATAACGCCAAGGTCCGTGAAGGCCAGGTCGCTCGGCTGAAGCAGACCCGCGCAAACCGCGACGAGGCCAAATGCCGCGCTGCGCTCGCCGCTCTGACCGAGGGCGCACGCGGGGACGGCAATCTGCTCGAACTGGCGGTGGAAGCCGCGCGGCATCGCGCCACGCTGGGCGAAATTTCCGACGCGATGGAAGAGGTCTTCGGCCG
Source organism: Sphingomonas palustris (assembly GCA_026225215.1). GTDB lineage: Bacteria > Pseudomonadota > Alphaproteobacteria > Sphingomonadales > Sphingomonadaceae > Novosphingobium > Novosphingobium palustris. Next base: position 843 of record JAMFSI010000091.1, read on the forward strand.
TTATGGCACGCAACCGGTGCCGGTGACGGGGATTTACGGCAGCGCCTACGCGGGCGACAGCCGCTATCAGCAAGTGCTCGACGGGGTCGCTTCGGTTGGGCGGCGCCTGGGTCGCAAGCCGAAGCTGCTGGTGGCGAAAATGGGCCAGGATGGGCATGATCGCGGGGCTAACGTGATTGCCAGCGCCTTTTCCGACATGGGCTTCGACGTCACCAGCGGTCCGTTGTTTCAGACCCCGGAAGAGACGGTGGTGCTGGCGCTCGACGCGGGCGTCGATGCCATTGGCGCCTCCTCGCTGGCGGCGGGGCACAAGACGCTGATCCCCGAGCTGATCCGCCTGCTGAAAGACGCAGGGCGCGGCGATATCAAGGTGGTCGCAGGTGGGGTCATCCCGCCGCAGGATTACGACTTCCTGCGCGAGGCGGGGGTGCAGGGGATTTACGGCCCCGGCTCGAACGTGGTCGAATGCGCCGCCGACATGCTGCGCCTGCTGGGCCATAATATGCCGCCTGTCGGTAGCGCGCTCGAAGCCGCCGAATAGCAGCGCATGGGGCTGGGCTTCACCGTCGAGGAATTGGTGGCCGCCGGGCGCGGTAGCGGTGCGCTGCGCATGGGGCTGGCGCGGCTCGGTGAAAGCGAATGGCTGTGGTCGGAGTTCGACCGCGCTGCTCGCGCTGAGGTCTTCGCCCGCTGCCCTGAGAGCGTGATGATCAATTCCGGCGGTGAAGGCGCGGCGCGCGAAGCAGCGCGGCTGGTGGCCGGATGCGAAGATCTGGGTGAGGCGGCGGCTGCGGTTTGGGAAGACCTGTGCGTGCTGGAAGCCGACGCCACCGGGCAATATCGGCTGACTTCGGCTGCGGTGGGCTTCCCTACCGACTGGCGGCTGGAGGCGAAGATAGGCCAGCCGCTGACCGCGATCCACGCACCGATCCACGGTTATGCCGAGGAATTGGCTGCAGGCGTCGATCATTTCTTCCGGGCGCTGCAATCGGGCGCGATCTTTGGTCGCGCCAATTGGTTCGTGGTGGCCAGTGATGCCTGGCGCTATTTGCCAGAGGATGAAGCCATCGCCCGTTTTGCGCATGTCACGCCCGCGAATGCCGGTGAAGCGCTGTTCGTGCGCTGCGAACGCCAGACGTTGCGGCGCTTGCCCCTGAGCGGGGCGGTGCTGTTTACTATCGGCATCGCACTGGCCCCGCTGGGCGCATTGAGCGCGACCCTGATCGCGCGTATCGCAGAAAATGTTGCAGGGCTGTCAGGCGGTGAGCATGAGCGCCGCGCTGCCCCACATTATGCCGCAGCGCTGGCCGGATATGCAGCGCATCGGGCTAAGGAATTGGAGAAAGCCGCGTGAGTGAAGTGTCGCCTCGTTCCGACTGGACCCGCGCCGAGATCGCGGCGCTGTTCGAACTGCCGTTCACCGAACTGGTTTACCGGGCGGCGGATGTGCATCGCGCGAGCTTCGATCCTGCCGAGGTGCAGCTTTCGACGCTGCTGTCGATCAAGACCGGCGGCTGCGCCGAGGATTGTGGCTATTGCTCGCAATCGGTGAAGGCCGAAGCCGGGGTTCCGGCGACCAAGCTGATGGAAGTCCAGGCGGTGCTGCAAAGCGCGGCGCAGGCCAAGGATCGCGGATCGAGCCGCTTCTGCATGGGCGCGGCGTGGCGCAATCCCAAGGACCGCGACATGCCTGCGATCGTCGCCATGGTGCAGGGCGTGCGGGCGATGGGGCTGGAAACCTGCATGACGCTGGGGATGCTGGCGCCGCATCAGGCGCAGATGCTGGCCGACGCCGGGCTCGACTACTACAACCACAATATCGACACCTCGCCCGAACATTATGCCGAGGTGATCACCACGCGCAGCATGGACGACCGGCTCGACACGTTGGCCGAAGTGCGCCGCGCCGGGATCAATGTCTGCAGCGGCGGCATCGTCGGCATGGGCGAGACGCGCGCCGACCGGGTGGGCTTCATCCACACGCTGGCGAACCTGCCCGCGCATCCGGAAAGCGTGCCGATCAACGCGCTGGTACCGGTCAAGGGCACGGTGCTGGGCAATATGCTGGCCGATACGCCGTTGGCCAAGATCGACGATGTCGAATTCGTGCGGACGGTGGCGGTAGCTCGGATCACGATGCCGGCGAGCATGGTGCGGCTGTCGGCGGGGCGCGAGAGCATGTCCGAGATGACGCAGGCGATGTGTTTTCTGGCGGGGGCGAATTCGATCTTCACCGGCGACAAGCTGCTGACCGCGCCGAACGCCGGGGATGACAATGATGCAGCGATGTTTGCGCGGCTGGGGTTGAAGGCGATGGCGGCTGAGGCACCGCGTGGCTGTGCGGTGCGGGAAGCCGCCGAGTAATGCCCACGGTGCTGCGGATTGGAGCATTCCGATTTTATTTTTTTAGCCATGAGCCCAACGAGCCGCCGCATATTCATATCGATCGTGACGCGGCCACGATTGAGCTGTGGCTTGAGCCGGTAGAAGTTGCCAAGAGTCGTGGTTTTCGGGCAGTCGAAATCGGAGGTATTCTGGCCTTGGTGATTGAACACAAAGCGCGGTTACTGGAGGCGTGGCATGAATATTTCGGCTAAGTTATCCGACGAGCGGGTGTTGGACGTGCATTGTGATGAACATCGCTTGATCGTTGACCTGATGGACGGCCGGACGATCTCTGTGCCCCTGGCCTGGTATCCGCGCCTGCTGCATGCCGCGCCTGAGGCTCGCGCGCATTGGGAATTATGCGGTGGTGGCTATGGCATTCATTGGCCCGATATTGATGAGGATTTGAGCACGGAAGGTTTGCTGCGCGGTGCCCCGGCGCCCAAAGCGGCGTGACAAATAGCGCGATCACTTTTGCTGTCGCCGGAACAGGTTTGTTATTAGTTTTAATGCTTTATGCCGGCTTCTTTATGCACGGTGGCTGAATTTGGAGTAACAGGGTTGTTCAAGAAAATCCTCATCGCCAATCGCGGCGAAATTGCTTGTCGCGTGATCAAGACCGCGCGGCGCATGGGTATTGCCACGGTGGCGGTCTATTCGGATGCGGATGCCCGCGCGCCGTTCGTGCAGATGGCGGATGAGGCGGTGCATATCGGGCCTTCGCCCGCCGCGCAGTCCTATCTGATCGCCGACAAGATCATCGCCGCCGCCAAGCAGACCGGCGCCGATGCGGTGCATCCGGGCTATGGTTTCCTGTCCGAGCGCACCAGCTTTGCCGAGGCGCTGGCCGCCGACGGCATCGCCTTTGTCGGTCCGCCAGTGAACGCAATCGCCGCGATGGGCGACAAGATCGAGAGCAAGAAACTGGCCTTGAAGGCCGGGGTCAATGTCGTGCCCGGTTTCGTTGGCGAAATCGACGATACCGAGCATGCCGTGCGTATCTCCGCCGAAATCGGCTATCCGGTGATGATGAAAGCCTCGGCCGGCGGCGGCGGCAAGGGCATGCGGCTCGCCTATTCCGAGCAGGACGTGCGCGAGGGCTTCGAGGCGGTGAAGCGCGAGGGGCTGAACAGCTTCGGCGACGATCGCGTGTTCATCGAGAAATTCATCCTCAATCCGCGCCATATCGAGATCCAGATTCTCGGCGATCAGCATGGCAATATCCTTTACCTCAACGAGCGCGAATGCAGCATCCAACGCCGCCATCAAAAGGTGGTCGAGGAGGCGCCGTCGCCTTTCGTTACCCCCAAGATGCGCCAGGCGATGGGCGAGCAATGCGTCGCGCTCGCCCGCGCGGTGGGTTATTATAGCGCCGGTACGGTCGAATTGATCGTCAGCGGCGCCGACCCGAGCGGCGAGAGCTTCTACTTCCTCGAAATGAACACTCGCCTTCAGGTCGAGCACCCCGTCACCGAGGCGATCACCGGCATCGATCTGGTCGAGCAGATGATCCGCGTTGCCGCGGGCGAAAAGCTGGAAATCACCCAGGCACAGGTCAAGATCGATGGCTGGGCGATCGAAAACCGCGTCTATGCCGAAGACCCCTATCGTGGCTTCCTCCCCAGCACCGGGCGGCTGGTGCGCTATCGCCCGCCGGTGCCGGGCTGGGCCGATGACGATACCTCGGTCTACACTGGGCGCGGCGTTGGCGGGGTGCGCGTCGATGACGGGGTGATGGAGGGCGGCGAAGTCTCGATGTTCTACGACCCGATGATCGCCAAGCTGGTGACCTGGGGCGCGACCCGCGATGAGGCAGCGGACAAGCAGATCGCGGCGCTCGATGGCTTCGAGATCGATGGGCTTGGCCATAACATCGATTTCGTCTCGGCGATCATGCAGCATCCGCGCTTCCGCAGTGGCGAGCTGACCACCGGCTTCATCGCCGAGGAATATCCCGATGGCTTCCATGGCGCAGCGACTTCGCCTGAGTTGGCGGCGAAGCTGGCGGCGGTAGCTGGCTTTATCGCCACCGCCCGGGACGATCGCGCGCGGCGCGTCGATGACCAATTGGCGCATGAATTGTCGCCCACCGGCGAATGGAGCGTGAAGATCGGCGATACCCGGCACGAGGTAGCGCTCGACGAGGACGACATCAGCGTCGATGGCGCGGCGGTGGATCTGGCCATGGAATATACCCCCGGCGATCGGCTGGTTCACGCCGAAGTCGATGGTGAGGCGCTCAGCGTGCGGATCGAGCCGACCCGCATGGGGCTGAAGATGACCACGCGGGGGCATATCCACCAGGTCGAGTTGCTGCCATCGCGCGTCGCTGCGCTGGCAGGGCATATGATCGCGAAAATTCCGCCTGATTTGTCGAAGTTCCTGATCTGCCCGATGCCCGGCCTGCTGGTCGCCCTGCATGTCAAAGTGGGAGACAAGGTCGAAGCAGGGCAGCCGCTGGCGGTGGTCGAGGCGATGAAGATGGAAAACATCCTGCGCGCCGAGAAGAGTGCCACCGTTAAGACGGTGAACGCCGCTGCCGGTGAAAGCCTGGCGGTGGATGCGGTCATTCTGGAACTGGAATGAGCTTCGCTGAGCTACTGCGCGAGGCTGAGCCGACCGCAGACGGGTTTACGCTGCGCATTCCCGAAACCTGGCATCAGGGGCGTACCGCCTATGGCGGCTTGACCGCGGCGCTGGCGCTGGAGGCGGCGTTGCGAATAGGTGGCGGGGATATCCCGGTGCTGCGCTCAGCCCTGATCAGCTTCGTCGGCCCGTTGGCCGGCGATGTGCGCGTAACTGTGCGGCGCTTGCGCAGCGGGCGCAATGCCCATTGGCTGGCAGCGGAGATCACCGGCGAGGGCGGTGTCGGCCTGACCGCCGGCTTCGTGTTCATGCGTCCCGGCACCAGTACGCTGACGCTGGCGGATAGGCCGCCGCCCGCAGACCTGATCCCGCCGGCGCAGGCGAAGCCGCTGGCGGCAACTGAATTCAGCCCGGCGTTTCTGCATAGTCACTTCGATGTGCGCTACGCCCTGCCACGCAGCCCTGAAAAAACGCCGGATGTTTGTCGCTGGGTGCGCCCCAAGGAGCTTGCGGGAGTATCGGCGATGACTTCGCTGCTGCTCACCGCCGATGCGCTGCCGCCGGCGGTGCTGCCGCTGCTGAGCCCAACCGCGCGAATATCTTCGATGACCTGGCAGTTCAATCTGCTAACCTCCGCGCCGCAGACCGGCGACGGCTGGTGGCTGATCCGCTCGATCGCCGATCAGGCCGGGGAAGGCTGCTCCAGCGAGCGCACCACGATCTGGAATGCGGACGGTATTCCGATGAGCAGCGGCATGCAGGCTATCGCCCTGTTCGATTGATTACGGAATAATACCCTTATCCGTCCGTGCTGAGCTTGTCGAAGCACTGCTTTGTTCTTCTGGTGTGCCTGAGAAAGAAAGGCAGTCCTTCGACAAGCTCAGGACGGACGGGTTAAGGGGCTAGCGAGACCCCACCGCGCCGTGGCGGTGTCAATGGTGCTGGCGTCAAGTGGCGGCATTGCCGGGGGCGGCCCGTAGTCCGGCGTTTCCAGCCACGTCCCGGTCAGATCGGGTGGGCCACGATAATCCATGGCGAAGAGGCGCCAGGCGAAACGCCAGTGGCCATCGGCGATCACATAGCGGTCGTAATAAGTGCCGAACGAGATGTTGGTATCGCCGCTATGCCAGGCGCAGTGCTCGGTCATCTGCACCCGGCCGGACAAGTTCGCGGGATCGCTGAAATCGAGAATCGGCGTGCCGAAGACGATGCGCACCTTGCGCAAGCGGGCCAAAATACGCTCGATCATGGCGGTGATCTCGGTGCGCCCGCGCAATTGCAGCCCGGAAATCCGCCACTCCCCATCGGGCGCGAAACATTGTCCAAAAGCCTGGTAATCGTGGCGCCAGACAGCGTCGGAATAGCGCGCGTATAGCTGGGCGATATCCTGCGTGGCGGTCATTGTGTCGATCATGACTGCTCTCCCTCACGGAAGGCTGTCGTTGCGGTGGTCACTAGTCAAGCCCGCAAGCCGAGAGCTTTCGAAATCATCCAGCCAGTTCGTTATCCAGAAAGGCGGTAACGTCATCCAGCGCAACATCGCGGGCGAGCACGGTTTCGCCGATCCCGCGCATCAACAGGAAGGGGAGGGTGCCGGCATCCATTTTCTTGTCGTGCAGCATATGCGCAGTGAGCGTGGCGCCATCGCAATCGAGCGCCAAAGCGGAGAGCTTCGCCGGCAAGCCGACGCTGGCGATATGCCCGGCGATTCGTTCCGCCTCCTGGCCGCGTAGCAGCCCGGTCCGCGCCGAATAGCGCGCCGCCAGCACCATGCCGAGCGCCACTGCCTCGCCATGGAGCAGTCGATCGGAAAAGCCGGTTTCGGCTTCGAGGGCATGTCCGAAGGTGTGGCCCAGATTGAGCAGCGCCCGGCGACCGGTGGTTTCGCGCTCGTCTTCGGCGACGATCCGCGCCTTGGCCGCTACCGATGTCGCGACGGCGTGGGCTCGGGCCTGCTCATCGCCGGCGATCACGGCGCTACCATGGCGCTCGCACCAGTCGAAGAAGCCGGCATCGCCGATCAGCCCGTATTTCACCACCTCGGCATAGCCGGCGGCCAACTCGCGTGCGGGCAGTGTGCCCAGCGCGTCGAGATCGGCCAGCACCAGCGCGGGCTGGTGAAACGCGCCGACCAGATTCTTGCCCGCGGCGGCGTTGATCGCGGTTTTCCCGCCGACGCTGGAATCGACTTGCGCGAGCAGCGATGTCGGCAGTTGGATGAAGTGGCAGCCACGCTTGAGGATGGCGGCGGCAAAGCCGGTGAGATCGCCGATCACGCCGCCGCCCAGCGCCAGGATATGATCGCCGCGCTCGATTTCTTCGGCGAGCAGCCAGTCGACGGTGGCCCACAATTCGCTCCAGCTTTTGCTGGCCTCACCCGGCGGCAGGACGCGCCAGACCGCGACATGGCCGGCGGCGGCAAGCGATGCCTCGACTACCGCGCCCCAGGCGGCATGGACGTTGACGTCGGTGACGATCGGTACCCGCGTCTTGCGCAGCCGCTTGCCGCATTGCCCGGCCAGGTCTGCCAGCAGACCTGAGCCGATGCGCACCTCATAGGGACGGCCGGCGATATCGACGGGAATAATGGTCATGAATGATCCGCCTGGGGCGTGGAATGAGGGGGCTGCTGAGCGGCGTCGAGCCAATCGAGGATCGCGGCGCTCACTTGCATCATCGTGCGCTGGTGCGGAACATTGCCGCTTTTTACATGGATCGGCGCCTCTGCATAAAATCCTTCGCGCTCCGTCCTGAGCTGGGCGAGGATGGCGCGGCGGTCGCCGCCTTGCAGTAACGGGCGATTGTCTTTGCGCGCGGTGCGCTCGACCAGCGTGTCGAGATCGGCATCTAGCCAGACGGCGATGGCCCGGCGCAGGATCAAGGCACGGGTCTCGGGATTGCAGAAAGCGCCGCCGCCAGTGGCGATCACCTTGACCCGCGTGCTCACCGGCGGGGCGTTCAAGCCCTGCGCGCCATCGTCTTCGCCATGTTCGCCGATCAACCTGGCGATCACCCGGCGTTCGCCGTCGCGAAAATAGGTTTCGTCATAAGTGGCGAAAATTTCGGGGATGGTCATCTGCGCCGCCGCTTCGATTTCCTCGTCGGCATCAGCGAAAGGCACTTCAAGCAGCGCGGCCAAACGGCGGCCCAGGCTCGATTTGCCCACGCCCATCATCCCGACCAGCACCACCGGGCGGTCAAGCTGCCGGATCAGTGTGGCCACGAGATCCGGGTCGATGGAGGAGGCAGGATTTTCGGTCGACATATTGCGCCGCCTATAGGTGCGACCTGTCGGCACTTCCAGCATCTTCGCAACACGAAAGAGCAGCGCTACGTCGAAAATCCGTGAAGCCACTTGGTTTGCGGTGCCCACCTCTGCTAACCGGCACCCAGATGCTAACCGGCAAAGCCCCGCGGGGCAGAGCGTGGGCGTAAAACGCCCCTGGAAGCGAGTACGCGAGTGACAACGATCATAAGACGATATCGGCGGCGGCGGAATGCTCCGGTCTTTACGGCGGTAGCGGCGATAGTCCTGGGGTTGGTATTGGTGGCCGGGATATTCATGGTGATCTGGGCCAAGGGTGGCCCGCAACCCCTGCATGAAATCGTCATCGCGATTCCCGCTCCGGCGATCCCACCGGCGACGGGACAGCGGGCATGAGCCGCGTCAGGGTGAAGCTGGCGCGGAGTCTGGCGTTTGGGTTGCTGCTGTCCACCGCGCTGGGTTCGGCCTGGGCGCTGGCGCAGGAAGCGCCGGAATCGCTGCTGCCCAAGGAATTCGAGCGGCCCGCGCCGCGCCCTGCACGCAGCGCCGCGCCGGCCGAGACGCACAGCGAGCCCACGGCTGCAACCCGCCCATCCGAGGCCGCGGGGTCTTCCGCATCGGCAGTTGTCACGCCACCTGGCGCAGCTGCGGTCAGCGGTGGGGCGCTGCCCTCGGCGGGTGCAGCAGCGAACTCGGGGGTGGTGAGCCAGGGTGTCGTCAGCGCGACCTTCCCCAACGGCCTGCACTCGATGGCCGATATTACCAGCTTGCCCCCTGATCAGCTCGACGAATTGCTCGGACTAAAGCCCCGCTACGATATTCCGCCCGCCGCGCGCCGGGCGATGCTGCACGTCGGCGTGGTGGCCAGCGACGAAGGCGGCTTGCCGCCCATTTCGCTGGCGCATCAGGATGCCGGGCTGGTGCGGGCGGCGCTGGTGGGCAACAAGGGTCGGCTGGTTTCGCGTTGGGGTCACATCCTGCTGCGGCGCGCCCTGGCTTCGCGGCTCGACGCGCCTGGCGGCATGGACCCTGTCGAATTCGCTGCCGACCGGACCGCGCTGCTGCTGCGGATGGGCGAAGGCGATGCGGCGCGGGCGCTGGTGCAGGATGTCGATCCGGCTAATTACACGCCGCCGCTGATCGACGCCGCGGTCGATGCCTATGTCGCCACCGCCGATTTCACCGGGATTTGCCCGGTGCTGGCGCTGCAGGGCGACGCTCGCCAGGATGGCCAGTGGCAAGTGCTCAAGGCGATTTGCGCAACATTTTCGGGCAATGGCGCGGGCGGCATGGCGCAGCTCGATCATCTGACCCGGTCGGGCGCGATGCCGCGTTTCGATATGTTGCTGGCCCAGAAATATGCCGGCGCCGCGGGCAAGGCGCGCCGGGCGGTGACGATCGAATGGGATACGGTGTCGGACATGACGCCGTGGCGCTATGCGCTGGCCATCGCCACCGGGCTCAATCCGCCCGCCGAGCTGTTGCAATCCACAGGCGGCGCGAACTCCGGCAATTACGATGCGACCACCGCACTGGCGCCGATGCTGGGGCTGGGCGTGCGTGCCGATGCTGCCGACTGGGCGGGCGGGGCGGGCCTGTTGTCGAGTACCGCGATGGTCGATCTCTACAGCCAGATCTACAGCGACGACGGGGTCAAGGGCGATGCGGCAGATCGGGCGCTGCTGCTGCACGACGCTTACCTCGGCGATACGCCGGCCGCGCGGATGGATGCGATGCGGCAGCTGTGGGATGGCGCGAGTGGGCCGTTGCAGCGCTATTCGCGCCAGGCGCTGACGGCTTATGCCGCAGCGCGACTGGCGCCCGCCAGCGACCAGGCCAAGGATGCCGGCGATCTTATCGCCTCGATGCTGACCGCAGGGCTCGATGCCAATGCCGGGCGCTGGGCCAATCTCGTCGATGTCGGTAGCCAGGGCTGGGCGTTGTTGCAACTCGCCACACCGGGCACGCGCAGTCCGGTGGATGCGGGTGCGCTCAGCAGTTTTCAAAGCCACGACGGCAGCGAGAATTCGCGCAAATCGGCGTTTCTGCTCGCCGGCCTGGCCGGGCTCGGTCGGGTGAGCGACGGCACCCAGCACAGCTTCGCCGGGAAGCTGAGCATCGACCTCGATGGCCAGACGCGCTGGACGCAAGCCATCGATCGGGCCGCAGCTCTGGGTAATCCCACCCTGGTGGCGTTGTTGGCGGGGCTCGGCATGCAGGGCGATAGCTGGGACAAGATGACGCCGCGCTATCTCTATCACATCGTCGGCGCCCTGAACCGCGTGGGACTTAATGGGGAAGCGCGGATGATCGCGGCCGAAGCGGTCGCCCGGGGGTGAAGCCAGGCGTTGCCGATGCGCCCGGCGCGGCAAGCACGGGCGAGGCGATTGCCGCCTTTCTCGCCATGCTCGCCGCCGAGCGCGGGGCTGCCGCGAATACGCTTGCCGCTTACGCCCGCGATCTCGATGGTGCGCGGGTGGCGCTGGGCGATCTGGTAACGGCGAACGGCGCGGCGCTGGCTTCGCTGGGAGAACGCTGGGCCGATCTCGCACCCGCTAGCCTCGCGCGCAAATGCTCGGCTTTGCGCCAGTTTTATGGCTTTCTGCTCGACGAGGGCTGGCGCGGGGATGATCCCAGCCCCGCCTTGCCACGCCCGCGCAGCCGCCGTCCCTTGCCGCGCCTGGTCGGCCATGGCGAGGTCGAGGCGCTGTTTGCTCAGGCCGAGGCGGAGGCGGTCGACGACCGGGCGGAGCCGCTGCGGATGCTGACGTTGTTGGAACTGCTCTACGGCTCGGGATTGCGGGCCAGCGAACTGGTTTCGCTGCCGCTTGGCGCGGTGCCGCGCGATGCGCCGTTCCTGACGATCACCGGCAAGGGCGGGCAGCAACGGCTGGTCCCGGTCAGCACCCGTGCGCGGCATGTGCTGAGCCGCTGGATCGCGGTACGCGGAGGGCAGGGCGCGGGGAAATCGCGCTTCCTGTTCCCGTCTCGCGGCGCTCAAGGCTATCTGACGCGGGTGCGGTTGTTTCAATTGTTGCGCGCGCTGGCGCTGCGCGCGGGCATGGCGCCGGAGCGAGTTTCGCCGCATGTGCTGCGCCACGCCTTTGCCACGCATTTGCTTGAAGGTGGCGCCGATCTCAGAGTGTTGCAGATGCTGCTGGGCCATGCCGATATCACGACGACTCAGATTTACACCCACGTCGATGCGGCGCGGCTGGTGGCATTGGTGAACGCACGGCATCCGCTCGCGGCAGGCCGGCCATTGGTCGCGGAACAGCCGCTTGCACCCGAGGGGTCGGGCGGCTAATCGCCCTGGCGATGGCATCCTATCTCGAATTCGAAAAGCCGGTAGCCGCGCTCGATGCGCGCATTGCCGAATTGCGCGCGACCGCCAGCGATGGTGCGATCGATCTGGCCAGCGACATCGCCCGGCTCGAACAGAAAAGCGCGCGCCTGCTCACCGCGACATATCGCGCGCTGAGTCCGTGGCAGAAGACGCAAGTCGCGCGGCATCCGTCCCGCCCGCATTTCACCGACTATGTTGCGAATATTTTCAGCGATTTCATTCCCCTGGGTGGCGATCGGCATTACGGGGAAGATCAAGCGATAGTCGGCGGTCTGGCCAGGCTGGATGGCCGCCGGGTGATGCTGATCGGCCATGAGAAGGGCCACGACACGGCTAGTCGCATTCGTCACAATTTCGGGATGGGCAAGCCCGAGGGCTATCGCAAGGCGATCCGGCTGATGGCGATGGCGGGGCGCTTCGGCATTCCGGTTGTCACGCTGGTCGACACCAGTGGCGCCTTTCCGGGGGTCGAGGCCGAGGAACGCGGCCAGGCTGAGGCGATCGCGCGCTCGACCGAGGCCTGCCTGGCGCTGCCGGTGCCGATGGTGGCGGCGATCGTTGGGGAGGGCGGTTCGGGCGGTGCGGTGGCGCTGGCCAGTGCCGAGCGGGTGTTGATGTTCGAGCACGCGGTCTATTCGGTGATTTCGCCCGAAGGCTGCGCCTCGATCCTGTGGCGCACCGCCGAGAAGGCTGCGGACGCCGCCGAAGCGATGAAGGTGACCGCACAGGATCTGCTGGCGCTCAAGATTATCGATCGCATCGTGCCCGAACCTGCGGGCGGCGCGCATCGCGATCCGGCGGCGGCAGCGGCGGCGCTCGGTGCGGCGTTGGGCGAGGAACTCGATGCGTTGGCGAAATTGCCGAGTGGCGAATTGCAGGAGCGCCGGGCGGAGCGATTTTTGCGGATCGGCGAAGTTTAGAAGTATCTGTTAGAAGTCTGTGCCGTCCCGCTCCCCCGGCCCAACCACCCACAGGGTACCTTCAACGGGTGGTTGGGCCGGGGGAGCGGGACGGCACAGACTATCCGAAACGAAGTTTCGGATCAAAAGCGCAACAAAAAGGGGCGGCGAGTTGCCTCGCCGCCCCAATCCGTTTCGAACGATGCTGCTATTAAGCGCCGGCGTTACCCGAGCTCAGGGCGCTCGAGGTCGTGTTGAAGGTCGACTTCAGCGCGCCACCCAGACCGCTCATGGCGGAAATCGCGGCTACGGCGATGAGCGCGGCAATCAGGCCATACTCGATCGCGGTCGCGCCAGCTTCGTCACGGAATAGTTTGTTGATGAATTTCATTTTCAGTCTCCAGTTAGCAGTCGATTCCACCCTGCTTCTACCCGTCTCGCAGCGCGGTGGTGATCGGAATACCCAGGAAAGATTAACAAAAAGTATTTTATGAATCGTCAAGACCGCATTTTTTCACTTATCATCGGCATGAAATGTAAGAAAATACAGTGATCTATAGAGGGTTTCCTAAAGAAACTACAAATTAACTATAGAGATTGTGAAAATATTGAGTGCTAAATAACGGGAATGTAGCTATCTGAGCTAAATTGTAGCTTGTTCAGCGTGCAATTATCCGCAGGCAGTGCGGGCGCAGGGAGCGTGGCGAATCGCCCGAACACATTGCCCAAAGGCGCGGGGCAAGAGGGCGAAGCCGATGAAATAGGACGGCATGACGATGGCCCCCCAATAAAAATTATTGGCTCGCGAAAATGCCGAGATCATCGCGGCATAGCCAGCGAAGAGCAGGATCGCAAAGAGCCCGGAACGCCCCGATAGCGCCAGCCAGCCGACCATCGGCAGCAACGCGCACAACATCGCCAGCCCGAGCGGCAGCGCTTGCAGGACTGAGATATAGACCACGCCCTTCAGAAAAGCGGGTAAGCCATTCGCCGCATGCCAGCCGGGGGAGGCGAGATCGGTGGGCAGCAATTGCGCTGCAACGGCGCTGGCATGCAGCGCCATGACGATGGCGAAAGCCACGAGCAACGCTGCCCAGCCCACAACTTCCGGCCAACGCTTGTCATAAATGGCAAAGGCCGCGGCGAGCAGCACGAACGGCAACGCCAGTTCGCGGATCATGAGTGCGGCGGCGGCAGGCAGCAGGATCGCCCACCAATGCCGTGGCCAGCCGAACACCCCGGCAAGCGCGAGAGACAGGAAAATTCCGGTGAGATATTCGTGCAGGGCGAGCAAGCCGGGGTCGACGGTCGAGCTTCCCCCCACGGCTACGGCAATGCCGACGCCGACGCGCTCCCACCCGTTCAGCGTGTTTTCGAAGGCGACGACCCATGCGAATATGGCGATGAGGAGTACGCCAAAAGCGATCTTCTGCACTCCAAGCCAGCCGAAATGCACTGCCAGCCAGTTCAAAGTGGGTAGTCGCATAGTGAAAAATGGCTTGAGCGGATAATGATGCGCGCGCTGAATCTGCGCGGCGGCCTGATGATAAGGTTCACCCTTGATCACCGCTGCCGCTACGTCCTGGTAAAGATGAAGATCGGTGTAACCACCCTTCGACGGCACCGTGATCGGCGGCGGCGTGGCGATGATGCACCATAGGCTCGCGCCGAGCAGCAACAGCACGAACGCGATAGCGGCAGGTCGAGGTAAGAGGCTGAGCACAAGTCTCTAGTGTTGCAAGGGGAGCGGTTGCAAAATTCGAACCAGACAATCAGAGGGCGGCGATGTGGGCAAGCGGCGATGTTGCAGGAGTTCGGTGGAGACCTCTATCAGGCGTTGGCTTGCGCTATACCGCTCGAGACTTGAGTGGAAACATAATTCCACTGGCTCGAGGTTGCGCGACCCAAATTATTCAAACCAACGATCATGGCCAGGACGATCATGCTCAGAATCACCCCGTACTCGACGGCTGTGGCCGCTCGTTTGTCTCGAAGCAGGTTTTTCAGCCGATTGAACATGGTCGTGTGCTAACCCCCCGGTGGCGCTTCGGAGCGGTTATGTCAGCCGGAGGTTAACGAAATCTTGAAGTGGGTCTGGGGGTTGGCAGATTTTCCGACAGCTGTGCTGGTGGTCGCGGTGGCGCTTATCGCTCCTGACCGCCGTGTGCTGATGCAGCGTCGACGAGCGCATCGTGCTCATGGCGGGCTCTGGGAGTTTCCCGGCGGTAAGATTGAAGCTCTCGAATCGCCCGAACAAGCCATTTTTCGTGAAATCCGCGAGGAGCTGGGTATCGATCTGGATATATCCGCCTTGCTGCCGGTGAGCTTCGCATCCGAACAAATACCGTGGGATGGGCCTCGCCCGCCGCATGTCATTCTGCTTTACAGTTGCGCGCGGTGGCAGGGCGAGCCTCGCTGCCTCGATGCCGAAGAGATTGCCTGGTTCGCGCCCGAGGCCATCGAGCAACTCGCCATGCCGCCCTTGGACTATCCGTTGGCGCAAGCGTTGAAAAAGGTGATTTAGCCGCTTGCCAAGTTCGAGGGGCCGCCCTAAAGGCGCCTCTCTTCGCGCCCGTAGCTCAGCTGGATAGAGCATCAGACTACGAATCTGAGGGTCGGACGTTCGAATCGTTCCGGGCGCACCAAACTTTCCAACAGCTTACCTGTTTCCGGGGTCCCGACGGGGGCCCCGGGATTTATGCCGGGTATAAGTTTTTGTTGTCGCATCGTTTGATGCAAAAAACCGGTGCCCACTTTTTTGCACGATGCTCTAGGCGCCTTCGAGCAGCGTCGCCGCCTCCATCAGCCGGTGGCCGTGGTCGGCCTCTTCCTTGCCGTTGAGCCGAAACAGGTTGGCAGCTTCGACGTTGTCGATATTCGCTGCCCATTTCAGATAGAGATCTTCGCCGGCGATTTCGCCGCGTGCCAGCCCGCGGAGGCCATCCGGGGTGATGGGCGCGGTGGGCAGCGGCCCCGCGAGATAGGGATTGTCGGCGGCGGCGGGCGGCGGATAATCCTCGCCGCTGATGGCCCGGATTGCCTTCGCCACGCGATGACCATGCGCCAGTTCCTCGCGACCATTGTGTTCGAGGATGGCGATCACCCCGGCGTGATCGGTGCCGCCGGCCATATTGCGATATAGTTCCTGCCCCGCCGCCTCGAGCAGAACCATGATCTTGAGGTCATCGACGCCGGGCTTTTCAAGCGCATTGATGTGGGCAAAGGCCTCGCCCACGGTGGCAGGTGCGTTCGCTGGGATTTCGACTGGCATGGCGGTACTCCTTCGGATCGCGACGATACCGTGCCGCGCCGGGTTGGGGAAGCGACGAGTGCGCGGACGAAACCCTGCCGATTCCCGCGCGGCCCTTATTGTCTGATCCGAAACTTCGTTTCGCAGTCGGTACCGGCCCGCCCCCGACTTCGAAACGAAGTTCGGCGAAGCCAAATTCGCCCTCTAGTGAGCCGCAAGGCCAGCGCAGCTAATTTCGGGTCAGACACTTAAAATTAAA
>JAMFSI010000092.1 GCA_026225215.1 Sphingomonas palustris
CAAATCAAAGACGTAAACGCTATTCAGCGCGAACCTGCTGGCCCAATCGAAGCGACGGTCGATCCGCGTGCGACTGCCAGCTTACTCCCGGCATGCTAGAAGCAGATCACGATAGTAAGGGGGTATCTGTGGCTGCGTGCGATCTCGATCCGGAAATTGCGACATTCGTCGAGAAAATGACGGGTGCCTGGGCATCGCACCCGCCGTTCACCAGCGTTCCCTTGCCCGAAGCGCGGGCGATTGCCGAGAAGGTGCGCGCACCCTGGTCGCAAGGCGGGCCTGAAATGGCCACGATCAGCGAACGCGATGTGCCCACGGCTACGGGCCCGCTGCGGGTTCGGATTTACGATTCGGGCGTCACCGCTCCAGCGGGCATGCTGATTTATCTCCATGGCGGCGGCTGGACGCTGTTCAGCATCGACACCCATGACCGGCTGATGCGCGAATATGCCGCCGCCGGCCAGTTCATCGTCATCGGCGTCGATTATCCGCTGTCGCCCGAGGCCCGCTATCCGGTGGCGCTCGATGCCATCATCGACTTGATCGACTGGTTGCTGGCTGGTGGCGCCAAGGACGTCGGCGGCGATCCCGCGCGCATCGCCATCGGCGGGGATTCGGCCGGCGGCAATCTGGCGCTGGCGGCCGCTCTGCGCCTGCGCGATCGGGGCTCATCCGGGGTGCTTGCGGCGACGCTGCTGAATTATGGCGCTTTTGCGCGCGACTGCTCGGACGAAGCGGAAGCCCGCTTCGGCGGTCCCGGATCAGTGCTCGATCGCGCCGAGATGCGCTACTATTTCGCGAATTACTGCGGCCCCGATGCTAAGCTGGGCAACGATCCCTATGTCAGCCCGCTCAGTGCCGATTGCACCGGGCTGCCCCCCGCGCTCTTCGTCATCCCGGAGTGCGATATCCTCTCCGAACAAAGCGATGCCATGGCGCGGCGGCTGACGGCGGCGGGGGTTGAAGTCGATGTGCGGGTCTACAATGGCGCTACGCACAGCTTCCTTGAGGCGATGTCGATTGCGGCGGTCGCCCGACAGGCCATCGCCGATGGTGCGGCGTGGATCAAGCGGCACTTGGCCGGGAGCAAATAACCAGCCCCAATTCCCTTTCCGTCCGTCCTGAGCTTGTCGAAGGACTGCCTTTTTCTTTAAGCCTCAAAAAGAAAGACAGTCCTTCGACAAGCTCAGGACGGGCGGAAAAGATATCAAACGGTCACCGATCATGGCGCCGAGGGCAGCCATTGCCCGTTGGCATCGCCACCTGCGAACCAGTTCGGCGACAGCTTGCGAGTCGTGGGCCAGACTTCCGAAAGATCTTGCGCGTCATAGAGATGGCCGTCGCGCATCACCCAGGCGACCGCGCGCGCATTACGAACATCGGCGAGCGGGTCGGCGCTCAGCGCCACCAGATCGGCGATCTTGCCGGCCTCGATGCTGCCGAGGTCGCGCTTGCGGCCGATAGTCTCGGCCGAACCGATCGTGGCGGCATGTAGCACCGCCATCGGCGTCATCCCGCCCGCCGCGTGCAGTTCCATTTCCCAGTGAAAGCCGATACCGGGCGTCTCACCATGGCTGCCGATACCAACCAGACCGCCCTCCGCCTGGAGCTTGGCCGCGTCGGCGGCAATCGCGGGGAAGCGGTATTCGCCCAGCGGACGCCAATGGGCGTGTAAGAACAATTGGTCGCGAAACAATTGCGGCCACCAGTGCAGAATCGCCGGATTGGCATAAGGATCATCGTGGGCGATCGCCCAATCCTCGCCCTCCGGGCCGCCATTGGTGATATTGAGCGTCGTCGTATAGCTGGTGCGCGCGGTCTTCAGCAGCCCAATCACGTCCTCCTGCAGCGGCGAGGCGACCAGCGCGTGCTCATTGCCGGCATAGCCGTCGAGGATCTGCGACAGATCGAGCTTCATCGACAGCGCACCTTCGGTGGTCGGCTGCATCCCCAATTCGGCGCAGGCCTGCGCGACCCATTCGCGCACCCGGCGGTCGCCAGTACGATATTCCTTGATATTGCGGATGCGGTAATCGTCACGATAGCGCCGCATCACCGCCAGCACATCGTCGAGCGAACGAAAACGCTGCATCGAAAACAGCGCTACCCCGGTCTGGCGGATGCGCGGCCCGGTCATCAGCCCGGCGTCGAGCAGATCCTGATAAGCCAGCATGTCGATGGTCAGTGTCGAAGGATCGAAGCTCGTCGTCACCCCGGCGGCGAGCCGCGCGCGCAAGCCCCAGTCTTCCAGTCCGAGGATATCGCGGCGCACCGTAGCGACGTGATCGTGGGTGTCGATGAAGCCGGGCAGGATCGTCTGTCCGAAGACGTCGCGGATCACCGTGCCCGGCGACACCGTGAAGCTGCCAACCGCGCCGACCTGAGCGAAGCGGCCATCTTCGATCAGGATATCGGCTCTGGGGATCACCGGATCACCCGGCGCCATGGTCAGCACCCGCGCCCCGCGCAGGAGCAGGCGGCCGGGCGCGGTGGCGCGCGGCACTATGACATCGGCATGGTAGCTGGCGATATCGTCTGTTTTCGGCTCAGCAACCCAAGTCGGATGATCGGCAGGCGCGAGATCGATCCCGGCGACCGGCCGGCTGTGCAAAGTCGACCCGGTCGTCCAGTCGATCCACGAACCATCCACCGACCATTCGAAATAATCCGCGCCCGCCGCCGAAACGCGCCGATGCGGCAGCCCCGGCGCCGAGAGATCGACGGTAGCACCCGGTTTCGCGGGCATGGCCACGACATGGAGTTGCTGTGCGATTTGCGCCAGCAACCATTGGCCATCAGGGCTGATGCGCAAATCATCGGAGGCCACCGCACCGTCCTGGAAATACCAGCCGGGGCCTTTGACCTGCACCGCCAGATGGCGTTCGCCAGTCGCGAGGTTCATCGCGTCGAGCCCGTCATCGGCGAGGATATAGGTCGTGCCCTGAGCGAATTGCGGGCGGCTGCCGATCTGCCCCCGCGTCACTACGCGCTCGCCGCCACCTTTGCCGTCCCATTCGACCAGTTCCGCATCGTGGAGCTTGCCATATTCCATATAGACATCGAGCCGCGCCTGCTGGCCTGAGCGCAGCGCCAGAATATGCGCGCCATCGGGGGTGAACACCGGATAGCTGTAAGCGGCGGGGAGGGTGGAAATCCGCATGGGTGGCTGCGAACCGTCGCTGGGTGCGGTCCACACTGCCCCTGCACCCCGTTCGCTCCAGCTTATCCAGACCAACTGGCGGCCATCGGGGCTCCAACTGGGCTGGAACACGGGATCGCCGCCGGTGGCGAATACGCGGGGTGTGCTGCCATCAAGCGGCATCAAATATAGGCGCCCCAGCGCGGAGAACGCCAGCCTATGGCGATCGGGCGACACCACCGGCGCCATGATCAACCGGGCGTGGATGGGCCCGGTGTCCTCGCGGATATCCTGCCGTGTCGATGGCCCGACGGCGAGGTCGAGATGCGCGGTGAACGGGATCGGCGTGGCTGCACCATCCGTCAGCGCAATGCGCTCGATCGCCCCTCGCACGCTGATAAGGATCGCCTTGCCATCCGGGGTGAAGGCGTAGCGTGGCAACAGATCCTGCCACATCGAGCTTTGCAGCTGATCGTGCTCGATCGGATAAGCGAGCCGCCGGTCGACGCCGGTCGCCAGATCGCGCAGGCGCAGTTCGGTCTGCCCGGCCTCGCGCGTGGCATAGGCCAGGCTACGGCCATCGGGCGACAGCGCAGGGCGAAAAAAAGCGCCCGGATTAAGCGCAGTGCGCGGGCCATCGGGCAGGGTGATCACGGTATCCTCACGGCCCGAGGCGAGATCGCGGCGGATGATCGTCCAGTGATCGACGCTGTCGAAATCGAGCCCGCCGACCAGCCGTGCGGCATAGAGCATATGGCCGTCGGGCGAGACCACTGCGCCGAGCGTACTACGCCAGCTATCGCGCGGTGTGGTTGCGGTATCGCGGATCGGGACGATCAGCGTGGTCTTGCCGCTGAGATCGTAGCGCCATAGCTCGTAATTGTTGAGGTCGGGACGATAGCGGCTGACATAGATTGCCTGCCCGTCGGGCGCCCAGGCCGGCGAAACCAGCACGCTGTCATCGTCGCCGAAGCTGATCTGCCGTGCGCCCGAGCCATCGGGCCGGCTGATCCAGAGATTATCGGCGCCGGAACGGTCGCTGACGAAAGCGATCCAGTGGCCATCGCGCGAATAAGTCGGCTGAGTATCGAAGGGCACGCCGGAGGTGATCCGGGTCGCCTTCCCACCCGCTATCGGCAAGCTGTAGAGGTCGCCGAGAATGTCCATGACCAGCGTGCGGCCATCGGGGGCGACATCTAGCGACATCCAGGTGCCGTGCGAAATATCGGCGGCGTAGCGCCGCATTCCCGGGAGCGTCGCGGAAAACGGCAGCGTCTGCCCGGGCGGTTGTTGCGGTCGCGCAGCATCGGCGAACACCGCCGAGGCCGCGACTGGCGGCTCGCCCTGCTCTTGCGCCATGGCTGGCCTCGGCAGACCCAGCAGCAAAGCGAGGACCACGCGCCCCATCATCGCCGATAGGCCGGGGGCATGGGATCGGCGCGGCGGGCGGGCGCATAGCGGTCGCGCAACTCGGTCTGACGCGTTGTCAGCGAGACCTGTTGGCCGGCAATCATCACCATCAACGGGTTGCTCGCCGGCTCCAGCGGATCACCGTCCCAGACCACCAGATCGGCCTCGGCACCCGGTGTCAATTTGCCACTATTCGCCAGGCCCCAGATTTCGGCAGGCGCGAGCGTAATCGCGCGCAAGGCGTCGCCCCAGGATAAGCCGTTGGCCACCGCCAGCCCGGCGCCTTCGCGCTCGGATATGCCAGCGTCGTAATTGCGGTAAATGCCATTACCCGACACCGACAGGGCAATCGTCACCCCCGCGCGCGCCAGCAGCGCCGCATTGTCGAGCCGCGCGCCCAGCGAGTCGAAGGTCTGCGGCATATTGGCCTCGGGATCGAGGATCACCGGGATATGCGCCGCTGCCAGCGCATCGGCCGCGCGCCAAGCCTCCGCGCCGCCAAGGATGACGACGCGGACACGCATTTCGGCGGCCAGCACAATGGCTTGCCTGATGTCGGATTCGCGCTCGGCGGCAATCACCAGCGGCATGGTTCCCGCGAGTACCGGCGCCAACGCCTCGATATCGGGATGATTGAGCAATTGGTCACGCGGGCCGTCATGCCGCGCGCCGGAGTAATGCCATGCTTCGGCGAGGGCATTGCGCAGCAGGAGCCATTGCGCCGCGCGCGAACCGCCGGCTCCGGCCAGCGTTGCATTGCCGACCGCCGCGAACATCGCCGCATGGGCCTGCGCCAGGATCGGGCCCTGCTCGACGAGATGGATCAGTGCGCCCTGGCCGGAGAAGGGCACGGTCGCCGCGCCGCTGGGGAAGCTCATTGCTCGAGTCATGCCATCCGCGCGGGCGCTCGGGATCAGGGTGGAATTGCCGTTCAGCGCATATTGCACGTCGAAAGCCGGCCCCAGCGGGCCCGAACTGACCGACTGATCATTGGTATCGGACGCGCCACCGACTTCGCTCAAGCCAAGCTGGGTTGCCGAGCCAAACAGGCCAGGGGTGACGATGCGGCCCTTGGCGTCGATTTCCTGAGCACCCGCTGGGGTGGCGCCATGCGCGACGATCGAGACGATGCGCCCCGCCTCGATCATGATCGTCGCGTCCTCGACCGGCGGGCTGGCGACTGGATAGGCATGGGCATGGATGATCGCGACAATCTGCGCGCGAACCTCGCCGCAGCAGGTCATCAACGCCAGCGCCGTTGCCAGAGTAGCGCGGCGGGCAATGTGACGCATTCCTCCCCCACTGGGGGAGGTGGCAGTCGCGAAGCGACTGACGGAGGGGGTAGCGCGTGGCTGCGGGGGGGGCGCCCCCCCCCCGCGGGCGGGGCGGCCCACAC
>JAMFSI010000093.1 GCA_026225215.1 Sphingomonas palustris
CGCAATTGCACCAGCGACAGCCCGCGCATATCCGCAGGGCTATCCACTCGATCCAACAACGGCGTCACAGCCAACACAGGCGTAAGGGGCGTTTGGGCAGGGTCTTCCATGATGCGCGCCTTACACCGCTGAATCGGCTGCCGCAAATCCCCATGCCACCGCGTTACAATTCAATGACAATCTGAATGAAATACTCAAATCAACTCGCTTTGATCGAGCAATCCGCGCAGTGCCCGCGCAATTCGATCACCGGACGAACATCGGCAAAGCCCGCCTTGCGCGCCGCCTGGACCAGCGTGTCAGTCAGACGGTCATCATCGATATGCACCGCCTGACCGCAGCTATCGCAGATCAGGAAAATGCAATCATGGTGGCAGCCGGGATGGCTGTTGGCGATATAGGCGTTCGCACTCTCCACCCGCCGGGCGAGGTTAGTACGCACGAACAGATCGAGGATGCGATAAACGCTGTTGGCAGCGACCCGCTTACCGCGCGATCCCGATACGCGCTCGGCGATGTCGTAAGCTGACACCGGCTTGTCGCAGTCCGCCAGCGCGCCAAAGACATCGGCGCGCATGCCGGTCCATTGCTCGCCACTCGCCAGCAGCGCCGTCTGCGCTGCTTCGACGAGGCCCGGCCCCTGATGTTCATGATGCTGATGACCCGCCATAGACGGGAGATATAGTGCGGCTTTGCCGCTGCGGCAATCAGCCCCGGGTAAAAGCCGCGTGGTACTGTGCCGGAAACAACCGCTTCAAGGCCTCGATGCGCGGCACATCCCAATAGCTGGTATAGGGATGGTCGGGATTCTTGGCCATGAAGTCCTGATGGTCTGCAGCGGCCGGATAGAAATGCGGATCGCCCTCGATCCGGGTAACGATCGGGCGATGCTGCCACAGGCCGGAGCCGCGCAATTGGGCGAGGTATGCCGTGGCGACGCGGCGCTGCTCGTCATTGAGCGGCACCAGCGCCGAGCGGTATTGCGTGCCGACGTCCGGGCCCTGGCGATTGAGCTGGGTCGGATCGGCGACCACCGAGAAGAAGATGCGCAGCAGCTGATCGTAGCGGATCTTGCTGGGATCATACGTCACGCGCACCGATTCGGCATGGCCGGTATCGCCTTGCGAAACGCGCTCATACTCAGCCGTGCTGGCGGAGCCGCCGTGGAAGCCGGAAACCGCGCTGGTGACGCCGTTGACATGGCTGAACACGCCTTCGACGCCCCAATAGCAGCCGCCGGAGAAGATCGCCTGCGCCTTGCCGGGGCCTTCATGCGCAACCAGCGTAGCGGTGGGGGCGTTGACGAAGCTTTCCGGCGGAGCGGCAGACAATGCCTGCTGGCAACCGCCGGCCAACAGCAGCGCGAAGACCGCGCCGCCCAGCTGTTTCTTCGGCCATTTGGTGAAGCGTTTCATGGTCAACGCCTCCCGGCGATCACTGGGTGGGTGCTGCGATGGCGGGGGGTACGACCTGATCCGATAGGTTCGGCATGCGGTCGCGCCCGACGGTCAACGCGATGACAATCGCCCCCAGCACGAAGCCGATGGCGAAGGAACGGAAAACCTGGCGGGTAAAAATGCTCATCGCTGCTTATCGCCGTATAGGAATTAATGAATTCTGACTCGCAGAGCGGAACCAACGCGACCCCAGCGAGATGCTGCATCGCGACATGGCGATTTCTCTACGCAATGAACAGCGCCCTGGACCGGTCAGAACCGCCTATTCGCGATTAACAGAGGCTGGAGTACGACGAGAGGAGAATGGGCGCGGGAACCGCGCCCACCAACCATCAATGGCGGAAATGGCGCATCCCGGTGAAGACCATCGCCAGGCCCGCTTCATCAGCGGCCGCGATGACCGTGTCGTCGCGAATCGAGCCGCCTGGCTGGATCACGGCGGTTGCACCCGCTTCCGCTGCCGCCAGCAGACCATCGGCAAACGGAAAGAAAGCATCCGAAGCGACGGCGCTGCCCTGCGTGCGCGGCGCCGACCAACCGTAAGTCTCCGCTGCTTCCTGCGCCTTCATCGCCGCGATCCGCGAACTGTCGCGACGGTTCATCTGGCCCGCGCCGATGCCGGCGGTGACGCCATCGCGGGCATAGACGATGGCATTGCTCTTGACGTGCTTGGCCACGGTCCAGGCGAACAGGCAATCGGCCAGTTCCTGATCGGTGGGCGCGCGCTTGGTCACGACTTTGAGTTGCTCGCGGATGACATGGCCATTGTCGCGCTCCTGCACCAGCACCCCGCCGGCGATGATTCGCGTGGTCAGGCCGGCGCGCGCCGGATCGGGGAGATCGCCGGTAAGCAGCAGGCGCAAATTTTTCTTGCGCGCGAATACTGCACGAGCATCGTCGTCGGCATCGGGGGCAGCGACGACTTCGGTGAAGATACCGCTGATCGCCTCGGCGGTCGGGCCGTCGAGCGGGCGGTTTACGGCGATAATACCGCCGAAGGCCGAGACCGAATCGCATTGCAGCGCCGCTTCGTAAGCTTCGACCAGCGTGGCGCCGGTGGCGACGCCGCAGGGGTTGGCATGCTTGACGATCACCACCGTCGGCGGACCGTGGCGAAATTCGGCGACCAGTTCCAGCGCGGCATCGGCATCGTTGTAATTGTTGTAGGACAGCTCCTTGCCCTGCACCTGCCGTGCCCCGGCGATCCCCGAAACATGCGGGCCACTAGGCAGATACAGCGCCGCGCGCTGATGCGGATTTTCGCCGTAGCGCAGCTCGGTCGCCAGCTTCGAGCCCATCACCCGGACCGGCGCGAAGACTTCGCCTTGATCGACCTTGCTGAACCACTGGCTGATCGCGGCATCGTAAGCGGCGGTGGCGGCATAGGCCTTGGCGGCCAGCTTGCGTCGATCGTCGAGCGTGGTGTGGCCGCTCGCGACCAGGGCATAATCGGCGGGATCGGTGACGATGGCGACATGCGCGTGGTTCTTGGCCGCCGAGCGCACCATCGACGGGCCGCCGATATCGATATTCTCGATGATCTCGTCGCGCGCGGCGCCCTTGGCCACGGTCTGCGCGAAGGGATAGAGATTGACCACCACCAGATCGATCGCGCCGATGTCATGCGCCGCCATCGCCGCGACATGCTCGGGATTGTCGCGCACTGCCAGCAGGCCGCCATGGACCTTGGGATGCAGGGTCTTGACGCGGCCATCCATCATCTCGGGAAAGCCGGTGAGATCGGAGACGTCGCGCACGGTGAGGCCGGCCTCGCGCAGCGCCTTGGCCGTGCCGCCGGTGGAGACCAGCTCGACGCCGTGTTCGGCCAGCGCCCTGCCCAGCTCGACCAATCCGGATTTGTCGGACACCGACAACAGCGCCCTGCGGATAATCACTTCACTCACCGAATTTCATCCCATTTTCTTGAGCAGCCAGGCGAAGGAGCCGCCGCCGCGCGATACCAGCCCCTGGATCACCAGCTGCTGGATCGGTACCGGTCGGCCCTGGCCATCGGACCAGATGCTCTCCTCGATCGTCACTTCACCGATATCGGGGCCGCTACCGACACGAAATTGCCAATAGCTGCCATCGGACAGCGCCATGCCCACCCCCTGACCGTCCCCGGAGGCGCCGACTTCGATCCCCGTCCCCAGGTGGAAGCGCAAGGCATAAGCGACCTTGCCGCGCCGGGCCTTGGCCTTGGTCGGCACCAGCAGATCCTCACCGCGCAATTCGGTGCCGTCATCGCGCAGGATCAGGATACGACGATGGGTCAGACCATAACGGCCGACGTAGCCATCGTGGCTGGCTTCGAGCCGGGTCGCACTGCCGCCCGAGCGGCCGCTGCCTTCGCCCTCCGTGCGCCCCTTATCCAAAGTGCGTCTATCGACTTCGACTTCCGATACGCCCGTCCCCAGCCGGCCATTGATCAGCACCGCGGTGGAATTGGCATCGTCGAGCACCAGCGCCGAATGCGCGGCGCTCGCACGCAGCCCCTGCTCCAGGCGCACCGGCATCAAGCCGCCTGCCGCCGCCGCGCCGCCGCAATTGACGATCAATCTTTGCCCGGCATGGCTGAATTCCATGGCCAGGGTCGAGGCGCAGCCATTGCGGGCATGGCGCGCCAGCGGTGGCGGCGCGGCATCGAACAACAGAATACTCTTGCCCGCGACAACCCGCTGATAACCCCATTGCCGGACCTCGCGCAGCGGCCGGGTGCGGATGCCGCTGGCCTCGATCAGCGCCGCGAGCTCGTCTGCGGCGACCGCCCAACCGCCCTGCCAGCTCGCCAGCGTGCCGTCGCCATGAGTCAGCGCCAGCAGTGGCGGCACCAGCATCGCCAACACCGCCTGGATCTGCGCCGGCAATACCCGCCGCGTCGCCTGATAGCAGGCCGACAGTTGCACCAGCAGTCCGATCGCCTCGATCTGGTCGATCGGACTGCGCGACAGCAAGCCGCCATCGTCGCCGATCAATTCGCCCAGCGCCGCGATCAATCCGGCCTCGCCAAACAAGCGGCGCGGGCGGCCATCGGGCAGCAACAGGCCGGCGCCGACGATCGCCGTCCAGCCCGCCACCCGCGCCAGCACATCTTCGCCGCGGTGGACATGCTTATCCAGCCAGCGCGCGGTCTCGGTAATGGCGGTCAGCACGCGGGCACGCAGCGCCTTGTCCGGCCCCGACAGGATCAGCGGGGCATGCACCAGCCAGCCGAGCAGGCGATGGCCGGTATTGGCCACGCTCCACGCCGCACCCTTGCCTGGTTTGCCGGGCAGGCGGTCGTTCGCCGCCAGCCAGCCAGCCAGAATCCGTTCCGCCACGGGGGCGACCTGCTCACGCGGCGCTGCCGCTTCGAGATCAGCGAGCCAACGAAAACCATGAACCATGCGCTCGACCGGCGGGGTCAGCCGTCCGGCGCCGGCAAAATCGATCTGGGCAATCGGCAGCTTCAGCCCATGGACCAGGAAATGACCCGCTCGCAGCGCGGTGCCTGCCGCTTTGTTGCCCGGCAGCGGATTAACCACCGTGGCGAGCAGCCGCACCTTCTGCGGCTTGCCGAAAGGCGAAACCAGCGCGGAACCGGGCACGCCTATCCGATACGCCAGGCGGAGCAGCCGCTCGCCCGCGCTGACCGAAGGCGCGGCGAAATTGGCGAGCGCCAGCGCTCGGCCCGGCTCGATCAGTTCGGCATCGCGGTTCTTGCCATCGGCGCGCCCCGTCAAAGCATGATCGCGCGGATCGCCGGCAACGCCATCGTCAGCCTGGACGCCAAACCGCGAAGCGGCGAGCACGCCCGGCTCCCCGAGGCTACCTGCACTCTCACTCATCGCAATCGCCGGACCGCTGCCCGATTCGTCGGCCGTTCTGGTCATGCCATCCACCAGGCTGCCGGCCCGGGCCACAGGTTAGACCTGCCCCTTGAGCGCAGCGATATTCGCCGCGTAGTTCGCAGCCCCGCCCCGGAAGCTGGCCGTACCCGCCACCAGCACATCGGCGCCCGCCGCGACGCAGGCTCGCGCTGTTTCGGCATCGATTCCACCGTCGACCTCCAGCCTGATATCGCGCCCCGATTGGGTGATCATCTTGCGCACGGCTTCGATCTTACGCAACTGGCTGGTAATGAAACTTTGCCCGCCGAATCCCGGATTGACGCTCATCACCAGCACCAGGTCGATCTCGTCGATCAGATAATCGAGCGCCTTGGCCGGCGTCGCCGGGTTCAGCGAGACGCCCGCCTGCTTGCCCAGCGCCTTGATCGCCTGCACCGTGCGATGGGTATGCGGCCCGGCTTCGGGATGGACGGTGATGATGTCGGCGCCGGCCGCCGCGAAATCGGCGAGGTAGAGGTCCACCGGCGAGATCATCAGATGAACGTCGAATATTTTCGTGGTGTGCGGACGCAGCGCTTTGACCACGGCGGGGCCGATAGTGATGTTCGGCACGAAATGGCCGTCCATCACATCGACGTGAATCCAGTCCGCCCCGGCAGCATCGATCGCGCGCACCTCTTCGCCCAGCCGGGCAAAGTCGGCAGACAGGATCGACGGGGCGATCAGGGGTATTGGCGCGGACGGAGATGCGGGCATGACTGGGTTCCGGTTCCCTGGACACGCGCTTAGACAGGCCAGCCAAAGTGAACAAGGCGCGAGTCGCCCGTTTTCCACATCGTTCGGTAACGGCAAGCGTGACAAGCGCGTGACCGAGCGCGCTTTCCAGGGCCAATTCACTGGCCATTCACAAATTTTCTCGATAATGGCGCGATTGTCATAAAGACCAGTCAACCGGGGGGTAGGCAGGGGATATCAGACACCTAAGAACGCAATGGCCCAGCCGCGGCGGGGCCGCTGCCTAGCGTTCGCTCTGCCAGGAACCGCTTTTCATGCCTTTTTTTGCCCCGTCTTCAGCCCTTAGAGCGGGCAGCGTAATATGCGAATCACGCGCCCGCTCTAAGTTTGTGTTGTCGCATCGTTTATCGCCAAAAACCGGTACCCACTTTTTGGCACGATGCTCTAAGCGGCTCAGCGCTCTCGCTGCGCTGGCGTTGTCAGTTGGGTTCGGCGCCATGCCCGCGATGGCAGCCACCGATGATTCGTCTCCCGCGCCAGCAGGCTGCACCGGCCCGGCAAGCAAAACCTGGCTGAAGGTGGTCGTCGAAGGCTTACACAGCGCCAAGGGCCAGGTCGCGATTACCCTCTATGGTGACGATCCCAGCCGCTTTCTGGTGCATCACGGCGCGCTTTCCGTCGGCAGGACGCCGGCCGCGGCGCCTACCACCAATTCCTGTATCTTCCTTCCCCATCCTGGGGTCTATGTCATCGCGGTCTACCATGACGAAAACAACAATGGCAGCTTCGATCGCAACAGCATCGGCCTGCCCGCCGAAGCTTACGGTTTTTCGAACAATCCGCCGACGCTGCTGGGGCTGCCTTCATTCCGGTCGGTGCGGCTCAATGCCATCCACAGCGGGATGACCGCGCATATTCGGCTGACTTATCCTTGATCTGATGCGAAATTGGCTGCGCCAATTTCGAAGTCGGTACCGGCCCGCTCCCCCTGCCCAACCACCCCAAGGGTACCCTGTAATGGGTGGTTGGGCAGGGGGAGCGGGCCGGTACCGACTATCCGAAACAAAGTTTCGGATCAGAACCCCAAATCAACCATAAATATCGCTTAGATAGCGCGGCGCCTGGTCCTCGGCGATGGCGTGGGCGCGCGGATCATCGACATCCAACCACCAGGCGTCGTGATCGTCGCTGCCGATATCCATCGTCGCGGCCCGGCCCTGGTCGGCCAGCCTTTGCATGCCGTCTGACAGACTGCCCGATTTACCCGCGCGGATGGCCTCCGCAATGGCCTCGGCCAATTCGGGCGTCGCTAGAAACGCGCCGCAATCGACCGCATCATAAGGGGATATCGTCTTGCCGATGGCAGTGATGCGGCCATCGGGCGCCATCTTCACCCAGGTCGCGTCGTCGGGATCGATCAACGGGCTGACGACGCGCCGGTCGATCGCCAGCGTCACACCGCGCGCCGCATCGCCTGCGCCGGCCAGCCGCTGCAGAATCGGCGTCGCAAAGATATGGTCGGCCATCATCAGCAGGTAATCGCCATCGATCCGCGCCGCGCCTGCCATCACCGAATAGCCGTTGGGCAGCGACCAGTCGGTGCTGCGCTCGGCGACAATCTCGACCCCGGTTCGCGCCGCCAGTTCGGGCAGAAACGCTTCGACCCGCGCTGCCTCATGGCCGGTGACCACGACCACCCGGCGCACCCCGGCGGCCTGCGCCTGGCGCACCCCCAACTCGATCAGCGGCACACCGGCGATCGGCGTCAGCGGTTTCGACGGTGAGATATCGAGCAAGCGGCTGCCGAAGCCGGCGGCGATGATCAGCGCATCCATGGTAAACTCCGGCAGACAAACGAACGGCGCCGGCCAGATTACCTGCCCGGCGCCGTTACAGCGCTATTCGATAGTGGCTTATTCCGCCGCGATGGCCGTGTCGCCGATATATTCCTCAACCATTTGCGCTGCGGTATCATCGTTGAACTGCTGCAACGGATGCTTGCAGTAATAAGCCGAGGGGCCGATCAGCGCTCCGCCTTCGCCACGCTCCAGCGCGATCTTGCAGCAGCGAATCGCATCCATCACGCAAGCCGCCGAATTCGGACTGTCTTCGACCGACAACCGCAGTTCGAGGTTCATCGGGACATCGCCCCATTGCGTGCCTTCGAGCCGCAGGAAGCACAGCTTGTTGTCCTTCTGCCACGGCACATAGTCCGAAGGACCGACGTGGATATTCTCGTCGGCCAGGCGCTGGGCGAGCATCGCCTGCACCGCTTCGGTCTTCGATTCCTTCTTGCTGCCCAGCCGCTGGCGGTCGAGCATGTTCATGAAATCGGTATTGCCGCCGGTGTTGAGCTGATAAGTCTTTTCGACATTGACCCCACGCGCGCCAAACAGGCTGGACAGCACGCGATGAACGATGGTCGCACCGATTTGCGCCTTGATATCGTCGCCGACGATCGGGATGCGCTTGGCTCGGAAACGAGCCTCCCATTCCGGTCGGCTGGCGATGAACACCGGCATGCAGTTGACGACGCCGACGCCGGCTTCGAGCGCGCATTCCATGTAGAAACGGGTAGCGTCCTCGGAGCCGACCGGCAGGAAGTTCACCAGAACCTCGGCGTGGGTGTCGCGCAAA
>JAMFSI010000094.1 GCA_026225215.1 Sphingomonas palustris
ACCGCGCCGTCTATGACGGGCTGCTGCAACGCTTCAAGGAACTCAACGCTTCCTCCGGGATCAGCCTGAGCAACATCTCGGTGATCGACACCGCCGACCCGCCGCCGGTGCCGTCCTCGCCCAATCTGCTCAAAAATCTGGCTGTCGCACTGCTGTTGGGCGCGGGGCTGGCCGCCGCCACGCTGTTCCTCAAGGACCAGTTCGACGATGCGATCCGCATCCCCGAAGATATCGAGAGCAAGCTCGAACTGCCGCTGCTGGGCATCGTTCCGCGCGCACCAAACGCCGAACCCGAAGCGGCGCTGGTCGATCCCAAGTCACCGATCGCCGAAGCGTATAATTCACTGCGCGGCTCGCTGATGTACGCCACTACCGAGGGCTTGCCACAGATCATGCTCGTCACCAGCGCGCAGCAGTCCGAAGGCAAGACCACGACCAGCTTCGCGCTGGCGCTGGGCTTTGCCCGGATGGGCAAGCGCGTGGTGCTGTTCGATGCCGATTTGCGTCGCCCTTCGCTGCACCGTCGCATCGGCTATGACAACGAGTTGGGCTTGTCGACGCTGCTGACCACGCAGGAAACGCTGATCAGCGTCGCCCGGCCATCCGATCTGCCCAATCTGCAATTCGTGCCCTCCGGGCCCGTACCGCCCAGCCC
The DNA here is from genome assembly GCA_026225215.1 of Sphingomonas palustris. GTDB lineage: Bacteria > Pseudomonadota > Alphaproteobacteria > Sphingomonadales > Sphingomonadaceae > Novosphingobium > Novosphingobium palustris. The sequence goes on from JAMFSI010000094.1 coordinate 656, forward strand.
GACCGAACTGATCTCCAGCCCGCGCCTCGAGGATATTCTCCAGGAGGCGGCCCGGACATTCGATATCGTGGTGATCGATAGTCCACCCGTGCTCGGCCTGGCAGACGCTCCGATGATGTCGGCGCTGGCCGATGGCGTGATCTTCGTGGTCGAAGCCGACCGTAGCCGCCGCGGTGCGCTCAAGACCGCACTACGGCGCCTGCGCGCCATGCGTCCGGTGCTGCTGGGGGCGGTGCTGACCAAGTTCGATCCGATGAAGGCCGGCAATCGCTACTCCGAATATTACGGCTCCGATTACTACCAGTACGAAAACAGCGACGCGGCAGGATGAGCCGCGCGAGCACGCTGATGCTGCGCTGCGGGGCAGTGGCAGGGGCGCTGATATATGGTAGCCTGGCGATCGGCACCGGGCTCGATCGCCTGACCTTTGCCCATCCGAGCCTCGCCGGCCGGGTGCCAGCGCTGTTCGCGGTCAATGCTCTGGAAGTCTCCGGCGAAACCCAACTCGACACCGCGCCCGACACCGCCACGACTTTAGCCCAAAGGCTGGTTTCACGAGCGCCGGTCGAACCCTTCAGCACCGCGCTGCTCGGTGCCGCGCGCTATGCCAGCGGCGACTCACCCGCTGCCGACCGCGCCTTCCGCGTGGCCGGACAGCTGGGCTGGCGCGTCCCCTTGACGCAGGCCTATTGGCGACAAGCGGCCCTGGCCCTGGGCGACTTCCGCGTCGCCGCTCAACGCCTCGATGCCTTGCTCAGGCAAAATCCGGACGTACTGCACAACCCCGCCGCCCTCGCACCGTTCGAAAGTAGCCCGGCGGCGCAGGCAGCATGGACCGACCGGCTGGCAACGCGCCCGCCTTGGCTCGACTGGTACACCGGCAAGACCGATCCAGTGCCCACGGCAGCTCTCGCCCGGCGCGTGCCGAGCCTGATGCTACTGAGTGATCGCGGAGTCGTGCTCGGTTGCGACGCGATTGCTCCGGCTGTGCAACAGTTGGCCGTGGCGGGGATGGCGAGCGAAGCTGAAGCATTGCGACGGAAGCATTGTCCGCGCGGAGAAAAGCCCGCTCGATGGTAAATGGGCTGGAAGAGTAGAATAGACCTGGGGCTTTTGGCCCCAGACCCCGATTCATGTCGCTGTTGCGCCCGTGTTCAGCGGGGCGCTATCCCGCAGCGCGGGGGCGTGGCCGAGCCGGCGCGCGCCTGGGGCCCCTACTTCTTCGCAAACTGCGCCAAGCGTTCGCGATAATCGGGCGCAAAGCCGGGATTGCGATAGCTTTCATGCGCCAGCCCCGCCGCCAGCGACATGCCTTCGGTCTCGCACAGCAGACGCTTGGTGGCAAAATTGGTGTGCCAGCTATTCGCGAGGATCGCCGCCGCCAGATCGGCCACTTGCGCGGCAAGCTCGCCTTCCCCGGTCAGCACATCGACCAGCCCCATGGCGTGAGCATCGGGCGCGGCGACGGTTCGCGCGGTAAACATCATCAGTTTCGCCGCCGCCAAGCCCACCCGACGCGGCAAGCGCTGCGTCATGCCCCATTCGCCGACCAGCCCCCACTTGCCGTGCGTATCGGCAAAGCGCGCGCTGGCCTCGGCGACGATCAGATCGGCGGCAAGCGCCAGTTCGAGGCCGCCGGTAAAACAGGTGCCGTGAATCGCGGCGATCACCGGCTGCGGCAGATTTGCCAACCGGTCGATGACCTTGGGCTTGAAGCGCGGATCGATCAGGGTCGCGCCGATCTTGCCGATATCGGCTCCGGCGCAGAATGCGCGCCCACGCGCTTGCAGGACGACGCAGCCGATCCGGTCGGTCTCGCCTTCGAGCGCCGCGCAAAACGCATCGAGTTCCTCGAACGACTGCGTATCGAGTGCATTGAGCTTTTCGGGTCGATCGAGCGTCAGCGTGCACAATCCACCTTCATCGTGCCGCGTGATCCGGCGCTCGTCGGTCTTCTCGATGCTCATGCCGGCAGCCTCAAGGCATCGCGCGCAGCCTCGGCCATGTCGGGAATGGCGCAAGCCGCGACATATTCTACCTGCAGCCGGCGCACCAGTTCGGCCAGCGGCGGGATATCTTCGATCAAGCCGACGCCCTGCCCGCCGCTCCAGATGTCGCGCCACGGCGTCTGGCCCTCGGGCAAGTGCTCGATGCTCCGCCCGGTGGGAATAAAGAGATTATCGGGATCGAGGCCGATTGCGCGCAGCGACGCCTTGAGCCAGCTCGCCGGCAAGCCATTGACGCCGCGCGTATAAATCACGTCTTCGACGCCGCCCGCCACGAGCATCGCCTTATAGGCATCCGGTGCGCCGCTCTCGCGCGTGGCGATCAGACGGGTGCCGATATAGGCGAGATCGGCGCCAAGCATTTCCGCCGCGCGAATGACCGCGCCGGTCGAAACCGCACCTGCCAGCACCACGGTGCCATCGAACATCGCGCGGATCTTGGGAATGAAGGCCAGATGACTGATCGTGCCCGCATGACCGCCACCGCCAGCGCCGATCGCGATCATCCCGTCCACGCCGGCAGCGGCGGCCTTTTCGGCGAAACGGATGTTCGTAACGTCGTGAAAATGCAGCATCCCGGCATCGCGAACGATCGGCGCATTCTGCGTGGGATCGCCTACCGAGGTGACGATGATCCGCACGCCATGGCGTTTGCACGCCGCCAGATGCGCGCGAAAATCGTCGGTGTCCTTGGTCGGGGAGATATTGACCGCAAAGGGCCCGATCTTCTGGCCGAGGTGAGTATCGGCAAAGCGATCGGTCGCTTCGCTCACGGCGGACAAATGGCTTTCCAGCTCGGCAAGGTCGCGGCAATGATTGGCGGTCAGCGAGCCGATGATCCCCGCTTTTCGGCAAGCGATCGCCAGCTCGACATTGCTGCACAAAAACATCGGCGCGGCAAAGGCAGGCAATGTCAGGCTATCGCGAATGTCCTTGGCCAGCGCCATGCGCAGCTCTCCCCGGTTGATCCCGAACGACGCTTATCATCGCTCGATCCCGACGCAAACTGCAGGAGACCGTGACCGCCGATAGCCGCGCGGGCGATGGTGCCGGAAAAACGCGAATTAGACGCAGCGCACGCATATCGAAGTGGCTAGGTTCAGCGCAAATGGCGCGGGAGGGTTAAGTCACATGCTGGGAACACGCTGCGCGAACCGCGTCGACAGCCAGACGCGCCGGAGCATTCGATGAGCACCCTGCCCACCGAGGAAGCCGCGCTTGATCCGACCCGGCCGATCATCGATCCGCATCTCCATCTCTGGGATATCCTGGCCGCGCCCGGTCAGCCGCAAGAACCGATGCGATTTCTATTCCGCGAGCTACTGGCGATGGTCCAGGCTAGTGGCCACGCGATCAGCCATTCGGTCTATGTCGAATCGCATCAGATGCATCGCGGCGATGGCCCGCCCGAACTGCGCTCACTGGGCGAAACCGAGTTCGCCAACGGCATCGCCGCGATCAGCGCCAGCGGTCAATATGGCCCCGCCCGCTTCGCGCACCGCATCGTCGGCACTGCCGATCTGCGGCTGGGAGAACGCCTACGCCCCGTGCTCGAAGCGCATGTCGCCGCTGCCGGCGAGCGCTTTGCCGGCATCCGCATGAACACCGCCTTCAGCGAGGCTGGGCTGTTCGGCTATCCCTGCGATCCCGGCCTGAGCGGCATCCTGCTCGATCCCGCCTTCCGCGCTGGTGCCCGCGTCCTCACCGATATGGGGCTCAGCCTCGATATATGGTGCGTGCAAGGCCAGCTTGGCGAAGTAGCGGCGCTGGCGGATGCCGTGCCAGACCTGACGATCGTGCTCGATCACGTCGGCACGCCCGAGACCCACGGTCGCTGGCGGGACCACGAGGCCGCCGGTTTTGTCGCCTGGTCGACAAAAATCGGCGAACTCGCTCGACGCGACAATGTCAGGGTCAAGCTCGGCGGCCTCGGCATGGACATCACCCGCGCGATTTCCAGCACCCCGGGCCATGCTACCAGCGCCGAACTCGCCGTCCGCTGGCGTCCCGCGATAGAGACCTGCATCGCGGCGTTTTCCCCGACGCGGGCGATGTTCGAAAGCAATTTCCCGCCCGATCACGCCACCGCCAGCTATGGCGCGACGTGGAATGCCTTCAAGATCATCGCTCGCCAATATAGCGAGGACGATCAGGACCGGCTATTCCGCTGCACCGCCGCCGAAACTTACCGCATCGCCCTCGACTGATAGCGAGGTGCACTGATAATAATCCGTCCGTGCTGAGCTTGTCGAAGCACTGTCCTTCTTCTCGACAAGCAGTTGAAAAGAAATCAATCCTTCGACAAGCTCAGGATGGACGGGGTGGATGGATCGCAATTAACACTCATAACCCCGAGAGAACCATGGCCAAGGTCGAGACGCTACGTGGCCCCATCGATACCAGCGCATTGGGCCGCGTGCTGATCCATGAGCATGTCTTCCTGATGGACACCGAATACACCTATAATTATCGCCCCGACTTCTTCGAGGATGCGACGATCCAGCAGGCTGCCAATCGGCTTAACGCGCTGAAGGCCGCTGGCATCGACACGATCATCGACCTGACCGTGCTCGGCCTAGGCCGCCACATCCCCAGCCTGATCAATGTCGCGGCGCGCACCACGCTCAATATCATCGTCTCGACCGGCGCTTACACCTTCGACGCCGTGCCTGCGCCCTTCCAGTTCTATGGGCCCGGCTTGCTCAAGCACACCACCGAAGACCCGATGGTCGCGCATTTCGTAAAGGACATCACCGAGGGCGCAGCCGGCACCGGCATCAAGGCCGGCGAACTCAAATGCGCCATCGACCAACCAGGGCTGACCCCCGGCGTCGAGCGAGTAATGCGCGCCGTCGCCAAGGCGCATATGCAAACCGGCGCACCGATCACCGTCCACACCGCCCCGCCGCAACACACCGGATTGCTAGCCCAACAAGTACTCGCAGACGAAGGCGTGGACCTCGCCGACGTGATAATCGGCCATTGCGGCGACAGCAGCGATATCGATTACCTCATGAAGATCGCCGACCGCGGCTCGATCCTCGGCATGGATCGCTTCGGCGTCGAATTCGCCATCACCATGGAACAGCGCGTCGCGACCATCGTCGAACTGATCAAACGCGGCTATGTCGGCCAACTGGCCCTATCCCACGATTGCTGCGCCTGGTCGGACTTCTTCCCGCAGGTCGAAGATTACCACGTGGCGATGCCAAACCACCACTATCTCCACATCCATAACGACGTGATCCCGGCGCTGCTTGAGGCGGGGGTGACGCAGGGCGATCTTGATACGATGTTCATCGGCAACCCGCGTCGGCATTTCGAAGGCGCAGCAAAAAGGTTTGAGCAATAAGGCTGATTTAAAAGATGAGAGATTCTGGGGCCAAAGGCCCCAGACCCCCGATCCTCCTATTGTCGCGGGTCGGGTTGGCCTCGCTCAATTTCGCAGCCGCTTTGAGGTTGAGAGCGGACTGTCAGTATTTAGCAACTAATACTGAATTATCGTTGGGCAAAACGCTGGCGAAGGAATGTCCCGATGGTCCGCTCAATTTGTCTGCCCTTGATTTGTGCGGGATTGTTATCGTCTCCTGTCACGCGCGCGCAGGAGGCCGTGTCAGCCAGTTACGATACTACTGTGATTCTGGGCAAAGACGGCCAGCATGCTGTGGAGGGCATCAACGCTTTTTCACTCGATCTTTACAAGCGCGAGGTGAAACCGGAGAAGAACCTATTTCTTTCGCCTGCCAGTGTCTCTGTAGCGGTGGGTCTAGCTTATCGCGGCGCAGTGGGACCGACGGCGCAGCAACTCGCGCAAACATTGCATTTCGACGCACCGCCCGCTGAGTACCTGCGCGCGGACAGTCAGTTGCTGGCTGCGATGAACCTCTCGGGAGAGGGTCGGCAGCTACAAAGCGCCAATGCCGTGTGGGTGCAGTCCGGCATGCCGCTCCATTCCGATTTCGAGGCGGACATCACTCACTACGCCAAGGCGGGCTTCCAGCGCGTCGATTTCGCCGGTGATGCCGAGGGCGCGAGAGGAACGATTAATCATTGGGTCGAAGTTGCCACGCACGACAAAATATCGGACCTTCTCCATCCGGGTGATCTTGAAGCGGGCACTGCCGCTGTATTGGTGAACGCCATCTATTGGAAGGGCAAATGGCGACAGCCTTTCGACGAAGCTGAAACCCGGTCTGACCCCTTCACGCTCGCCGATAACAGCACAGTTACCACGAAGCTGATGCATCTCGATTATCAGGATTTTGCTGTTCTGCACCGCAATGGCGTGAAGGCGATCAGCCTACCTTACGAGGGCGGCGAGGTATCCATGGTTGTTCTGCTGCCGGATTCCCCCCATAACCTCAGCCGGTTCGAGGAGAGCCTGACGTGGCCGGACCTGCGCCGTTGGCTATTCGACCTCAAGGGCGGGAGTGAGCAACGCACGCTGTTGACCCTGCCCAAGCTGCATCTCGACTGGCGCTCTGACCTCAAGGATGATCTCAAGGAAATGGGTGCGCCGATCGCGTTCGGTGACGATGCTGATTTCTCAGGCATTGCAAAGCTGCCTTATCCCGGCGGCAACCCTCGCGCGATTGGCCTCAAGATCAGTCACGTCATCCACCAAACTACCATCGACGTCGAGGAGAAGGATACTGAGGCCGCTGCCGCGACGGCGGTAGAGATGGGCATGATTGTCACGTCGGCCAGGCGGGGGCCGCCGCCACCGCCGCCTTTCGTCTTCAAGGCCGACCATCCATTCCTGTTCGTATTGGTGGACAACCGGACGGACATGATTCTGTTTATTGGTCGCTATGTGAATCCCGCACAGGCGCAATAATCGCGCTTTTTGGGGATAACGTGCGGAACCTGAGTGCGCCGTTGACTCTCCGGCGCTGCGGGCTGCTCGTGATGAACGGTGACAATTATTAGCGCGCTCGAATGGTCCATCAAATGGTCGAGATGTCGGCGATTGTTGTCACAGTTCGCGGAACGGCCCGATTCAAATTTTTACATGCTTGAGCAGCGGTAGGGATGTTGGAATGAGATCAGATCACGCCCATCAACGTATTTGGAAGCGGGCCTTTATTGCATTGGGACTGTCTTTTGCCGCTTCGTCGCTGTCGATCACCAACGCAGACTGCAAGGTAATCGCGGAAACGAAAATCGGTACCTGGTCGGCCCAATGCGAACGGGGGGTCAATGATGATATTGTGTGCCACGCGCAGTCTGGACCATTCTTTTATCAAACGTGGCAGAATGAGCGGAGCCAAAGGAATTTTTATCTTCGTGCCGATCGCGAATACGACCTCATATCCGTCGAGGGGAAGCATTATCCCTTTGCGCGTTTGCCATTAGGGCCGAATAATCCACAGGTCTGCTATTCTGAGCGAACCGTAAGGTCGCAGCAGACCGATTATGACCGGCCTAAAGATTGCATAAGCAGTGGCAGCGCTTTGTTTGTTTAGATCGCGCCTGACGTTTGGGTCGAACCGAGATTCCTACTCGACAGCTTTCTCAAAGCACGGCGGGTCCGGTTGCGATATAAGGAGTTCAACGAATCCGCTCGACAAAATGATATCGTCGGCCCCGATACACCGCTCAGTGAGTGGCGCTATCGCTCACTGACTTATGATGTTCGTCAGTTCGCCGAAATCGCGAGTTGGTGCGAGCGAATTCTGAATGTCCCTCCTTCGTAAGGGGCCGATCATCATCGACCAGCAAATTGAATATGCTCCATGTCCAAACGCGCTGACACCACCACGGCCTTCGTCATAAACGCGTACCCGAACATTACCGACAGGCTTCCAAGTCGGGGGGACTGCTGCTCTTGGGGAAGCGTTTCCGCCTATTCTATGGCCGAATCGATGGGCGCTTGCTGCCTTTGGGTATCGAATTGAACGCTACGGCAGGAAGGGCAATGACGAGCCTGCCAATCAGGGCGCATTGTCTGCCCGGAAACGGTCCATCAGGTGCATCCGCTCGTGAAGAATCGTCACGATTCCGACTGTGCCGTTGCTCAGCAGACGCCAATAGACGTAGTGGTGCTCGTAGCGGCAATAATAGCCATTTACTTCGAATTCGGCGGGAACAGCGCGCCAAAGCTGGTCGCGACGCGCAATCTTCTCGAAGCAGTCGAACAAGCCGCCGATATAGGCTTCTGCCTGCGCTTGACCCCATATCTCGCGCGTATAGGTGAAAATCTCGTCGAGCCGCTCGCCAGCGATTGCTGAGACCGTGAAGCCCGCCATTTCAGCTCCGGCGATTGCGCGTGATCACTGTTTGCGCATCGAGGAGCGCGTAGCTGGATTCCGGGGCGGCAAATGCACGATTGAGTTCGGCTTTGAGCCGCCCGAACTGCTCCGCTTCAAGCCGTTCCTTGTCGCGTCGAATCAGATCCCGGACATATTCGCTGACATTCTCATAGGCCCCCTGTTCCCCGACATTCAAAGCGACAAAGTCGCCAAGCGCTCCACCGATGCGAACGTTAAGGGTCATAGCTTTGTTCATGATAGGCGCCTTTCGTCCCAATATAGTGGAATATAATAGACGCTAGCAAGGCCCTTCGAAATTTCGGGACTGCCTCTCCCAGCCAAGCGCCGCACGAAACCAACAGATAGCACGCAATCTGGCTAATGACGGGGAGCGCGAGGGGATTACCCCTCGCATCTACCACTCTCCTTAAACCTTACCCCGCCAACGCCCCGGCAAACCGCAACGGCTCACCCACCGCCGCATTCGCCAGTTGCCCTTCCCACATCGCGGTATTCCCGCGAATGATGGTGCCGATCACCCGGCCTTCCAGTTCCATCCCGGTGAACGGCGACCAGCCGCACCGGCTCTCCAGCCAGCTTTCCTCTATGGCAAAGCGCCCTTTAAGATCGACCACGCTGAAGTCAGCATCGTAGCCGACGGCGATCCGGCCTTTTGACTGAAGGCCGAACACGCGCTGCACGCCGGCGCTGGTCAGGTCGATCAGCCGCGCCAGGGTGAGATGGCCCTTGGCGACGTGGTCGAGCATCAGCGGCAGCAGCGTCTGCACGCCGGGCATGCCGCTGGGGCTGGCGGGATAAATCTTGGCCTTTTCCTCGATTGTATGCGGCGCGTGATCGGAGCCGAGGACATCGGGCACACCCTGACGCAACCAGTGCCACAAGCCATTACGGTGCGCGGCGCTGCGGATCGGGGGGTTCATCTGCGCGTAAGTGCCGAGGCGCGGGTAAGCGTCCTCGCCGGCCAGCGTCAGGTGCTGCGGGGTTACTTCGCAGGTGGCGATATCGCGGTTCTGGGCGATCACCTCCAGTTCGGCGGGGGTGGTGATATGGAGAATATGGATCGGACGGCGGGCGGCGCGGGCGAGGCGCAGGATGCGCTGTGTCGCGAGCATCGCGCTTTCATCGTCGCGCCACACCGGGTGGCTGGAAGCATCGCCTTCGACGCGATGGCCGAGCCGGGCCTGCATCCGGGCCTCGTCTTCGGCATGGATGGCGACACGGCGCACGCCGCTGGCCAGCACTCGTGCCAGCGCTTCATCCTCGGCCACCAGCAGATTGCCGGTCGAGGCGCCCATGAAGATCTTAACGCCGGCCGTGCCAGGCAGCCGTTCCAGTTCTGCCAGCTCTGCGGCATTGGCGCTGGTTGCCCCGACATAGAAGGCATGATCGCACCACATGCGGTGATGCGCGCGTTGCAATTTGTCGAGCACACGGTCGCTGCTGTCGGTATTGGGGGTGGTGTTCGGCATCTCGAACACCGCCGTCACCCCGCCCATCACCGCGGCGCGACTGCCGCTTTCGAGGTCTTCCTTGTGCTCGAGCCCAGGCTCGCGAAAATGGACCTGGCTGTCGATCACGCCGGGCAGCACGTCGAGGCCGGTGCAATCGATGCGGCGAGCGGCATCGGCGGGCCATGAGCCCAGGCCAATGATTTTGCCGTCGCGCACCGCGACATCGACGAGTTCGGGGCCGTTCGGGGTGTGAACCGTGCCATTGGCGAGGATGAGTTCGGGGGCTGTGTGCATGGCTTGGACATGGCACAGCCGGCGCGGCCTTAACAGGGGATTTGGTTGGCCGGCGCGCTAGTGATATTGCATCTGCACCGACAAACGCCACATGGACCCGATGACCGCCACCCGCCTTACTTCTCGCGCCGTGATCCGCTTGTCACCACAAGGTGAGGACGAGGACGTCATCGACTTTCTGCAAGGGCTGGTCACTAACGATGTCACCGGTGACTTGCCGGTGTGGGCCGGGTTGCTCAGCCCACAAGGCAAGGCGCTATTCGACTTTCTCGTGTGGCGCGCGCCTGCCCCGGCGGAGGCCGGGGGCGGTGATCTGCTGCTCGACTGCGAGGCCGAAGCCGCACTGCCGCTAGCCCGGCGTCTCAGCCTCTATCGGCTGCGACGCCGGATCGACATCGCGCTGGATCCGACCCTCGCCGTGCATTGGGCGGCCACATCGCGCGACGATGCGGTAGCCGATCCCCGACTGGCAGCGCTGGGCTGGCGGTGGCTCGCACCGAGGTCGGAAGATGACGGGACGGCCGATGCGGCTTGGCTCGAACATCGCCTGAAGCATGGCGTGGCGGAAGGGCGCGCCGAACTCGGCGATGGCGAGACGCTATGGCTGGAATGCAATGCCGATCTGCTCAACGGCGTCAGCTTCACCAAGGGCTGCTATATCGGTCAGGAAAATACCGCGCGGATGAATTGGCGGCAGAAAATCAACCGGCGACTGCTGGTCGTACCGCTGGCCGATTCGGACCCCGTGCGCCAGCGGGCTGTGTGGCCCGCCCTTGGATTGGCGCTCGACCTCCGGCGAGTGGAAGATATCGCCGAGGATATTAAGCCAGACTGGATGGAGATTTAGACGAAGCAGATGGAGGCTATCGCCACCCTAAACTTGGTTCAGGGTGGCGATCATGTAAATGTAGCCGGCGAGGTATCCCTCCCCCTGATCAGGCTGCGTGTTTAGCTGCTTCAGCGCCCATCGCACTTAGACCCGAACCATCGCAATCGCTGGGCTCGCCCAGATCCCGGCGATGCACCAGCGATGCCGCAAACTCGCCCCGCGCCGGGCATAGTCGCTCGCAGATCTCGCCGGTGGCGCGGAAACCGAGTTTCTCCAGCACCCGGCCCGAAGCCGGATTATCGCAGAAATGCAGCGCGGTGATCAGACGGTGACCCAGCGTGCGCGCCAGGCTGAGCAGCGCCCGCGATGCTTCGGTGGCATAGCCCTGGCCCCAATGCTCGGGCGCAATCCAATAGACCAGTTCGGCAGCGCCCGCGCTGGCCAGCAGGCCGACACAGCCGAGCAGCCGCGAGCCCTCAGCGTTGGGCAGCGTCACCAGGAAATGGGGAAAGCGCCGATGCTGCGGCCCGGCCAGATAGGCCTGCGCCGCCTGGGGGGTATAGACGAGATGCCGCGCCACCGCCCGATCATCGATCCGGCTGCGCAATTCCTCCCAGTCCTCGGACCAACCCGGTCTCAGAAACAGCCTCTCACTGCGGATAAACATGCCTTATCTCCACTCTCAAGGCCCCGCTTGCCCAAGTCATAACCTCCGGCGATGACATAGTGATTACGCTTTGCGTCGATGTGCCCCATACTTGAGGCGCGGCGAAAAATGCTCTGATTTCCGTATCATGCACCGCAGACAGTGTCGCGAACGCCGGCGTCAGCCGCGACGAGACGCGACAATCGGATGAGGCGTAATCATATATCGAACGCGCAAAAAAAATAGGGAGAAGGCCGGGCCCTCTCCCTCGTTCAGCCGACTTGCTCGCAAGTCGGAGGGGCCATCCTGTTCAGATGGCCCGATGTACCATCTGTTATTCGGCGGCTACCGCCACGGCATCGACCGATACATATTTGCGGCCGAGCTTGCCCTGGTGGAACCGCACGCGGCCCTCGCCCAGCGCGAACAGCGTGTGATCCTTGCCGATACCGACATTCACGCCCGGATAGACGCGCGTGCCACGCTGGCGGATGATGATGTTGCCACCGATCACGTTTTCGCCACCGAACTTCTTGACGCCGAGACGACGACCGGCCGAATCGCGCCCATTGCGCGAGGAGCCGCCAGCTTTCTTATGTGCCATGGTGTAACTCCCCTGTTCAGGCGCCGACGGCCAGGATGCGCAGCAGCGTCAGCTGCTGGCGATGGCCGTTCTTGCGACGATAATTGTGACGGCGACGCTTCTTGAAAACGATCACCTTTTCGCTCTTGGCCTGAGCGATGATCTCGGCCGAAACCGTCACCGCAGCGGCGTCGGCGATGGCGCCATCTTCGCCCGCGAGCAGGACATCAGCCAGCGTGATCTTGTCACCGGCTTCACCAGCCAGCTTCTCGACCGCGATTTTGTCTCCGGCGGCAACCCGGTATTGCTTGCCGCCTGTGCGCACGACTGCGAACATCTTACCTATCCAATCAAATGACTTGCCGCATCATCCCGGCACTCGAAACCGATCAAGGGACAACACGTCCGACCACCCGCCGCATTGGGCAGGGGCTGGAAGAAGGAGCGCCGTTAGTCGAACCCGTCCCAGCTGTCAACGCGGCTTTGCGCAAGCGCGCCGCATCTGCGCGGATTTCCGCGCTCCTCTCCATCCTCTACCACGCCCCTAGCACCGGGGCGCTGGTATGCTATGGCACCGGCATGTTCGGTAAGCTCTCTGCTCTCCCCATCACCATTATGGCCGCCTCGCTGGCGCTGACCGGATGCTCTGAAGGGAGCGACGGCTATCCATCTCTGGCGGAGCGACCTGTGGAACGGGCCACCTCCACACCACCAATGGACACGATCACCCCCACTCCGGGTGTTGCATCATCCTCCGCATCAGACCACGCCGCCATACCGAACGATCTGGCTGCGCGACTCGACCATCTGGTTCAGGAAGCGAGCAGCGCTCACCAGACCTTCGCCGACAAGCAGCATGCCGCCGAAACCCTGGTCAGCGCCGCCGGGTCGGCTCCAGCCGGCAGCGAAAATTGGGCGCGCGCCACCCAGGCCCTCGCCATCATCGAATCGGCGCGGGCCGAAACGGCGAAGCCATTGGGCGACATCGACCGGATCGATGTCGATGACCGTCTTGCCCATGCCGCGCAGGACGGCACCAGCGGCGATTCGGCGTCACGCCCGGCGATGGCTGCGATCGGGAAAGCGCGCGAGACGGTTTCGGCCTGGGTAGCGGAAGAAGATTCGGTTTTGACGCGGCTGGACGGCCGACTGGCGCGCTGAGTGTAGCTTGGACGGCCCCTCTCCCCGTCCGTCCTGAGCTTGTCGAAGGACTGTCTTTCTTTGCTGGGCCGGCCAGAAGAACAAGGCAGTGCTTCGACAAGCTCAGCATGGACGGGGTGGGTTCGGACACAGCATCTTCGTATTACTCGCCGCGCCAGCGCTCCCGATCCACGTGGTCCTGCACGCGGGGTTCGATCCAGCGCCACTCGCCCGCGATCTTTTCGCGCTTCCAAAACCAACTGTCGCTCTTGAGATGGTCCATGGCGAAATCGACGGCGGCAAAGGCATCTCGGCGATGCCGGGCGGCGGCGGCGACCAGCACGATCGGCTCCGCCGGCCGCACCACCCCGACCCGGTGAATGATCAACAGCCCGGCGAGCGACCAGCGCTCCTGTGCCTGCTCGGCTAGCGCCGTCATCCCCGGCAAGGTCAGCGGCGCGAAATGGCGCAGTTCCAGCGCTTCGACCCCGCCTTCGGCACGCACTTGCCCAAGAAAACTGACGATACCCCCGGCAGCGCCATGCGCGGCTGAAAATGCCGCCAATTCGGCGGCGGGATTGAGCCCCGAATCGGCCAGGCGCACGTCCATACTCAGCCCCCGCTCACCGGCGGCAGGAACGCCAATTCATCGGCGACAGCAATAATCGGCTCGGGAAACACGCAAAGCACACCGTTCACCGCCAGCCGGATGCGCGGGGCCGAGACCGCCGCCGCCAGATCATCGGGCAACCGCGCGATCACTTCGGCAAGCGGCGTCGGTGCGGGCAGCGGCAAATGCATCTCGGCGGCGCCGGCAATATCCTCAAGCCGCCCCAAGAACAGCAAGCGGGCCACGTCAGCCTCCGGTCATCGACATATGCCGGGCCAGCGCGGGCGCCGCACCGGGCCGGTCGATGACGAAATGGTGACGCAGCGGCTTGATGCGCATCGCCAGGTCGAGCGCCTCGGACAGCGCCGCATCGGGCGCAGGCGAGCGTAGAGCAGCGCGCAAATCGACCTGCTCGGTACCGCCGAGGCAGGCAAAAAGCTGACCGGTCGCGCTGACGCGGATGCGGTTGCAGCCATCGCAGAAATTATTGGTGAGCGGGGTGATCAGGCCCAGCCGCCCTCCGGTCTCGGCCACGGTGAAATAGCGCGCCGGGCCACCGCTGCGATACTCGCTGGGGGTCAGCGTCCATCGCGATTCCAGACGTTCGCGGACCAGGGACAGCGGCAGATAATGATCGAAGCGATCTTCCTCGACCTCGCCCAGCGGCATCACCTCGATCAGCGTGATCGCGAACTGCTGGTCATGCGCCCAGGCGATCAGCTCGGGCAGTTCAGCCTCGTTGACGCCCTTGAGCGCCACGACATTGATCTTCACCTTGAGCCCGGCCGCCTGGGCCGCCGCGATCCCCTCCAGCACTTGCGGCAGCGCATCACGGCGCGCCAATGTGGCGAATGTCGCCCGATCACGCGTGTCGAGCGAGATATTGACCCGTTTTACCCCGGCGGCGGCAAGATCGTCGGCAAATTCGGCGAGGCGGGTGCCATTGGTGGTCAAGGTCAGTTCTTCGAGAGCCCCCTGGCCGGTGTCCTGGCCCAGCCGCCTGCCGAGCGCGCGAACCAGATCGATCATGTCGCGGCGCACCAGCGGTTCACCGCCGGTCAGCCGGATCTTGGTGATCCCGCGCGCGATGAAACCCAGCGCCAGATCATGCATCTCGTCCAGGCTGAGCACTTCGGCGCGCGGCAAAAACACCTGCCGCTCGGGCATGCAATAAGCGCAACGCAAATCGCAGCGATCGGTAACCGACAAGCGCAGGTAGGAAATTCGCCGCTGGAATTGATCGACGAGGGGGCCGGATGAGTTCATTTGCAACAGATTACCACTCCAGCGGGCGCATAGCTATGGCGATGCTCGCTCGAAATCGCCAACAGCGGCAGGCGGCTATGCCAAGGGCAAATACTGGCCGGTGACGCCGGGCGCAGCAGCAAGATAGGCATCCACAGCGGCAATTGCCACCTCGTCCGCGCTCGCTACGGCATTGACCCGCAGCGGCGCCAGCCGCCGAGCCAGTCCCTGCACCACCGCCAGGCGCCAGGCGCGGTGCCCATGATCGGCGGGGCCGAAAACCAGCGTCAGCGCCGCATCGCCCGCAGGCACGATCCGCGGAAGCACTTCGTCATGAAAGCGCGCGGCGGCGCTGAGCGGCTCCTCGGGCAGCGCGCCGACGCGAACCAGAACCATCAGCGCCGATCTCGCGTCAGCGTCATGCCGATCGCCTCACCCTTCTCGCTGATCGCCAGCTTGATGATCTTGACCGTGACCGATTCGACCCGGCTATCCGAAATGAACAGCGTCTCGCAGATGTGATCGGCGAGCGCTTCGATCAAGGTGAAATGAACCCCCGGTGGCAGGGCTTCGGTCGCCGCAAACTTCAAATCCATGTAATTTTTGGAAGCGCTCAGCGGCGTATCGGGCAGAAAGCGTTCCGGCACCGTCACCCGCGCGGAGATCGATATCCGCAGCGGCTGCGGCTGACCGGTTTCCTCGGAATAGATGCCGGTGAGGACATCGACTTCCAGATCGGCAATCTCAAGGATCAGGCTATCGGCCACGCGGCAGTCCCCGGCAAACGGAGCGAGGCCGATGCCATTTTGTGCGTGGGAAGTCCAGTCATGCGCAAGGATGGACAGGGCGGATTCAGGGTCAGCGGCGCATCGCCGCGAGCTATCACGGCGCAATCACGTAATAGGTCAGCGTTGTTTCTTGGCCGTGGTCGCGGTGAAATCGGGGTCTTTGTTCGCCACCCAATCGACGAACTTGCGCACGGCGGGGTTGGCCAGCAAGCCTTCCACATCCATCCCATGGCGCTGCAACTCGGAATTGGTGAAATGGGCGATCAGCGTCTGCTGGCAAATCGGGTGCATCGGCACGACATCGCGCCCGCCCCGGCTCTTAGGCACGGGATGGTGCCAGACGATGGTCTGGCCAGTCGGCCGCCCACAGAGCCAGCAGGGAACCACCACCGCCGGAGCCTCTTCCTCGCGGTGCAGATCGCCATAGGGATCATGTTTCGAATGTTTGCGGGCCATGCGTCTGCCTGAATTGCCTGAACTTGCGTCGCCACTTACAGCGGCGCGGCCTGCATTGCCACAGCGGCAGTTCCAACCTCAGAGTTCGCCTATTGGTCATTCCGCCAGCGGGCGAAGATTGCGGTGGGCAATAGGCGCGCGCCCTCGCCGTCTTCACGCACCGCCAGGTCGCCATGCTCGATCGTACCCGGCAATTCGGCGAACACTTCATCCAGCAACCCGGCAAGCGCCAGCGACGACATCCGCACCGCATAGACGGTCAGAAATAGAAATTGGCTGTTCTCATCCAACAGCCGGCGGCAATCGCCGATCAGCGCGGGCAGATGCTCTTCGAGCCGCCAGATCTCGCCTTCCGGGCCGCGTCCGAATTTGGGCGGATCGAGGATAATACCATCATAGCGCTGGCCGCGCCGCACCTGGCGAGCGGTGAATTTGGCGGCATCGTCGACGATCCAGCGGATCGGCCGCTCGACCATGCCCGATAGCTCGGCATTCGCGCGGGCCTGCGCCACCGATTTCTTCGAGGCATCGACATGGGTGACCGGGCCGTGCGCGCTGAGCGACAGCGTGCCCACACCGGTATAGCCGAACAGGTTAAGTGTCGCCGCGTCGTCACGGCCTACTAGCTGCTCGTCCATCCAGTCCCACACCGGGGCCATATCGGGGAAGAAGCCAAGATGGCGAAACGGGGTGCATTGCGCGGTGAAGCGCACTGAGCCGTAAGCGAGCGGCCAGCCGGGAGGAACCGGCTGTTTGAAGATCCAGCGGCCACCGCCATCCTCGTCCGAACCCGGTACGAATTCGCCATGCGCATCCCAATCGCTTAGGCGCGGCTGCCACAGCGCTTGCGGCTCGGGGCGGATGAAGCGCCACGGCCCGTAGCGTTCCAATTTGCGGCCATGGCCTGAATCGACCAGCCCGTAATCGTCCCAGCCGTCGCCGGCGAGGATCAGGGGCGCGGTGGCAAGCCTGGCCATGGCCTCGGATTACCGGCGCGGCGCGGCGTGCGCGGTGATGTAATCGGTGATCGCCGCGTAATCGCCGGGCAGTTCGATGCAGCGTTCCTCGCGCTCGAAGAGATCGCCGACCCGCACCGGCAACGGCGGCCGCTGACCGGTGGCGCGTTCGACGGCATCCGAGAATTTGGCCGGATGCGCCGTGGCGAGGGTAACCACCGGGATCGAGCGATCGATATCGGCGGTGCGGGCGGCATGAAGGCCGATGGCGGTATGCGGATCGACCAGCTCGCCGCTCTTTTGCCAGGCCCAGCCGATCGCCCGCGACATATCGTCGGCATCGGCGCGGGCGCTGGAGAACAGCGTGGCAGCCCCTTCGCGCTGGGCGTTGGTCAGCTGCATCGCCTTGGTGGTCTCGAAGCCGGCCATCTGCGCGGCCAGCGCGGCGCCATCGCGGCCACCGAGATCGAACAGCAGGCGTTCGAAATTCGACGATACCTGGATATCCATCGACGGCGCGGCAGTCGGGGTGACCGTGCCGGTCGAATAATCGCCGCTGGTCAGCGCCCGGTGGAGAATGTCGTTGACGTTCGTCGCGACGATCAGCCGTTCGATCGGCAGCCCCATCTGCGCCGCGACATAGCCGGCGAACACGTCCCCGAAATTGCCGGTCGGCACCGCGAAGGCGACCGGGCGATGCGGCGCGCCCAATTGCAGGCCGGCGGCGAAATAATAGACCACCTGCGCCATCAGCCGCGCCCAGTTGATCGAATTGACCGCGCCGATGTTGAAGCGCCCGGTCATCGCCGGATCGCCGAACATCCGTTTCACCATCGCCTGGGCATCGTCGAAAGTGCCCGAGATGGCGATATTATGGACGTTGGGCGCCAGCACCGTGGTCATCTGGCGGCGCTGGACGTCGCTGACCCGGCCATGCGGATGCAGCATGAAGATATCGACTTGCGCCCGGCCCGCCACCGCATCGATCGCCGCCGAGCCGGTGTCGCCAGATGTCGCGCCAACGATCGTCAGATTCTGCTCGCCGCGCGCCAGAAACTCTTCAAAGAACAGCCCGAGCAATTGCAGCGCGACATCCTTGAACGCCAGCGTCGGCCCGTGGAACAGCTCGAGCAGCCAGTGCTGCTGATCGAGCTGGCGCAGCGGCGTGACCGCCTTATGCGCAAATCGGCCATAAGCGGCGTGAGTCAATTCCCGCAGACGCTCGGGGGTGAGGCAATTGCCAACAAAGGGCTGCATGATGCGCGCGGCCAGCTCGGCATAGGGAAGGCCCGCGAAAGCCGCAATTTCCGCGCGCGAAAAGCGCGGCCACTCGCGCGGCAGGTAAAGCCCGCCATCGCTCGCCAGCCCCGCCAGCGTGGCGCCTTCGAAATCCAGGGCAGCGGCGCCCCCTCGGGTGCTGATATACTCCATGGCTGGCGCGGTTAGCCGGGCACGGGGAGAGACGCAAGGGAAGCGAGTGTTGGCACCCGGCTAAGCTACCAGAGGCGCTGGACGGCGAAGCTGTCGAACAGCACCTCGTTCGAGATCAGTACCATGCCCTCGGCTTGCGCCTGGGCGATCAACAATCGATCGAACGGATCCTTCTGAGCAATGTTCATTTCGCCGGCAAGCCGGGCGTGGTGGACGGAAATCGCCAGTTCGACAAAGCCCTGGCCGGCGATGATGCTTTCAAAGTCCTGGGCGAGCAGCTCCGCTTTCGCCAGCTTGCCGATACGGAATTTGGTGGCCACCTCCATCGCCGATGCCGCGCTGACGGCAACGCTGTTCCCCTCATCCTGGATAGCCTCGCGGGCGCGGAGGCTGAGCGCTTCATCGCCCGCCAACCACCAGATCAGCGCATGGGTATCGAGCAGCAGCCGCATAGCAAGATCGCTGTCAGGCCAGATTCCACCCGCCGAGTTCCTCCTCGGACAGTGGCTCATCGAAGCGCGCGTCCAAGGCGATCTTGCCCTTGAGAGCGCCGAAACACCGCTGCCCACGCGGCGCGACCGGAACCAGCCGCACCACCGGCACGCTGCCCCGCGCGATGATCACCTCGCCGCCTTCCAGCGCGGTAGCGATCAGCTTGGACAAATTGGTCTTGGCATCGTGGACCGAGAACTGCGCCACAGGCACCTCCATTAGCTAAGTATATAGCTAAGCAGGCCGCTTTGAGCAAGTCCCAGAACCCTCAGCTTCCTCGTAACCGCTTGCTCACCGCGATCGCGTAAATCACCAGCGCCGTCGCCGCGAACAAGAACCACTGCACGGCGTAGGAGAAGTGGTTGTTGGGGATGTCCCGCGCATCGGGGGCAGCGTTAGCGGCGAGGCCCGCAAGCGGTGGGTCAGCGACGAGACGCGGGCCGGGTGCGATCACCCCGCGTGCGGTGCCGCCTGCCCAATGGACCGGCTCGGGGCCGTTCGACCAGCCCAGCACCACTTGCGCGACGCCGCCGCCCACCCGCTGGCAGGTGACGACATGCGCCCAGCCCGGTGTCCCGGCGGCATTGCGGCCCGAGAGGGCGGAAACGCCGGTCACGGTGGCGCAGCTCAGTTCGCTATGACGATAAAGCGCGAGCCGCGCGGCCTCCGGATCACCGGGCCAAGCCACCGGCGCGCGTTGCTGAGCCGCAGCACTGTAGCGCGCCAGCAAGGCTTCCTTCTGGTGCAACCGGGCAATCTGCCAGAAGCCCAGCCGCACCATGATCGCGACGGCGACCAGCACCAGCAGCGTGGGCAGAAGCGGCAATCGGTGGATCATAGGTCGTTTGCCTCACTGGCAGTGGTCCGGGCGCCCTGGCTTTGGAACTCGCCGGCCCGGCGCTGGAATTCGGCAGCCAGCAGCGCCGCTTTGCCGACCCGCAGGCCCCAGACGACCAGCGCGGCGGTCAGCGGCACCAGCAGCAGCGCGATGACCCACATCGGCGCCCCCACCGTGAAATGCAGCCACAGCGCCAGGAGCAAGATCACGGCGCCGACGATCATCGTCAAAAAGGCCGCGGGGCCATCGCCGACATTGAAGCCGGCATAATCGAGCCCGCAAGCGGTACAGCGCGGGGCAAAACTCGCCACGCCAGCAAACAAGCCCCCAGCTCCGCAGCGCGGGCAAAGACCGAAAAGGGCAGCGCGGGCTATTCCCGGCTGCCCTTCCGATTTAGGTACAGCGTCAGATGTCACCGGGCGGTCAATCTGTCGGGAAGCCCCAATTGCCCCAAACATAAATTGCCGCGAACAGGAACAACCACACCACGTCGACGAAGTGCCAATACCAGGCCGCTGCCTCGAAACCGAAGTGCTGGCGCGGGGTGAAATCGCCGTTGTAAGTGCGCTTCAGGCAGACGATCAAGAAGATCGTACCGATAATGACGTGGAAGCCATGGAAACCCGTGGCCATGTAAAAGGCCGAACCATAGGTGGTCTTGCCGAAGCCAAACGGCGCATGGATATATTCATAGGCCTGAAGGCTGGTGAACAACATGCCGAGCAGGATCGTGCACCACAGGCCTTTCTTCACCCCATCGCGGTCGCCATGCAGCAGGCAGTGATGCGCCCAGGTCACCGTGGTGCCCGAGCAGAGCAGCACCAGCGTGTTGATCAGCGGCAGGTCAAAGGCGTCGAGCACCGCATCCATGCTCTTGGGCGGCCAGTGTCCACCAATGACGGTGGCGATCTGCGAGGGAAACAACGAGAAATCGAAGAAGGCCCAGAACCAGCCGACGAAGAACATCACTTCCGAAGCGATGAACAGGATCATGCCATAGCGCTGATGCAGCTGCACCACCGGAGTATGATGGCCTTCCTTCGATTCGAAGACGATCTTGGTGAACCACTGAAAGATCGTGGCGAGCAGCACCGCCATGCCGGCCCCGGCCACGAATTTACCCAGCGGGTTGTCGTGCATGTACAGCACCATGCCCGAGGTAAAAGTCAGCGCCGCAAGCGACGCCACCAGCGGAATGACATCCGGCGGCAGAATATGATAATCGTGGTTCTTGGTACCGGCCATGATCGCGGAAGCCCCCGGGTTGAGAACGGACGGCGCGAACGCCGCCAATAGTTATAATTAGCCCTTAACCGCCCGTTTGCCGCTGGTCCAGAGGCTTAATTTGCAGTTTTTTGCGGGCGGCGAACGACCGATCAGGCGCCCTGAGGAACCTGATGGAAGGTGTAGCTCAGCGTAATTTGCTGAATGTCTTTGGTATCGGGGTCAGTCAGGATCTTGGGATCGACGAAATAGGTCACCGGCATGCGGGTTTTCTGATGCGCCGCCAGCACCTGGCGGGTGAAGCAGAAGCACTGGATCTTGGTGAAATAATGCGCCGCCTCGCCGGGCTCGATATTGTAGCTCGCCTGGCCGGTGATCGTATGATCGGTGGGATTTTCAGCCTCGAAGAACGCCAGCTTGCGCGCACCGATCTGCACCACCTGCGTCGATACCTCGGGGCTGAAGCGCCACGGCATCCCGGCCTCGACATTGGCGTCGAAGCGGACCGATATCACCTTGCCGGCCAGCGCCTTCACCGTCGCCGCTTCGGCTTCGCTCGCTCGCGCGGGCGTGCCGCCATAACCGGTCGCCTGGCAGAACATGCGGTATAGCGGCACCGATGCGTAAGACACCCCGACCATGAACAGTGCGAAACCGCCGGCAATCGCGCCAACGTAGTGGTTAGGGCGCATTGACGCCTCCCGCAGCAGGCGCGGTCGCCGTAGGGGTGGGCGACTTATGCGGCATGTGCATATGGCGCATCTTGACCACGGTGATCGCGAAAAACAGCACCACGAAAAAACCCAGCACCAGGGCCAGCGCGACATTGCGCTGACGGATCACTCGGTTGCGAGCAGCCATCGGATCGGTTGATGGGTCGAAATCGCGGTCTGCCATTGGCCTTTACCTTTGCACTATGCCCGCGATCGGCCACCAGCGGTCGGCCACCAGCGCGCCGAACAGCAGGAACAGATAGAGGATGGAGAATTTGAACAACCGTCGCTCGGGCTTCATGCCGTCTTCGCTGCCTTCACGCTGGCGCAGCCCGACCGGCACCGACAGCAGCACGAACAGCACCGAAAGCGCCGCAGCGGCCGCGCCGTAAATCGCCCCAGTTCCGCCGATCCACCACGGCACCAAACTCAACGGCAGCAGCAGTAGCGCATAGATCAGGATCTGGCGCCGCGTCGATTTCTCGCCGGCAACCACCGGCATCATCGGAATGCCGACCTTGGCGTAATCGGACTGGACGAACAGCGCCAGCGACCAGAAATGCGGCGGCGTCCACATGAAGATGATCGCAAACAGCACCACCGGCATCAGCGTGATATGCCCGGTCGCAGCGACCCAGCCGATCAGCGGCGGGAAAGCGCCGGCG
The DNA here is from genome assembly GCA_026225215.1 of Sphingomonas palustris. Lineage (GTDB taxonomy): Bacteria > Pseudomonadota > Alphaproteobacteria > Sphingomonadales > Sphingomonadaceae > Novosphingobium > Novosphingobium palustris. The sequence continues at coordinate 23,295 of JAMFSI010000094.1, forward strand.
CCCCCGCCGATGACGATATTTTGCGGCGTGCGCGGCTTGAGCCAGACGGTGTAGATCACCGCATAATAGACGATCGAGACCGCCAGGATCACCGCGGTCAGCCAGCCGATCGCCAGCCCCATGATCAGCACCGAAGCCGCCGCCAGCGCCACGCCGAAATCGCGCGCGCTGCTCCGCTCCATCCGTCCTGCCGGGAGCGGCCGCGAACGGGTGCGCTTCATTCCCGCGTCAAGATCGGCTTCCCACCACTGGTTCAGCGCCGCCGCCCCGCCCGCACCGATAGCAATGCAGAAAATCGCGGTAAAACCGAGCACCGGATCGATCGTATTCGGCGCGGCGAGCAAGCCGCACAGGCCGGTAAATATCACCAGGCTCATCACGCGCGGCTTGGTCAACGCATAGAAATCGCGCCAGTCGGTGGGGAGCGTAAGGAGCTGGGGGGTGGCCATTTGAGGCGCCTATAAGCCCCTGTGCGGTCGGAGGGAAGGATTCATCGCAAGAAGAAACGCAGGTGCGAAATGCTAGGGTTGGATTTTCCTCAACCCCTGCGCAGCCAGATTGGGGCAAGGATGCTCCGTACCTCTGGTGTCGCATACCGTCTGTGATTTCAGGAAGCTCAAGACGCTGCCGATTTCCGCCGGCGAAGGTTGGTAGCGGAACGCGTATTGGACGCTGTAAAGCGCATCCTTGCCTTGAAACGCCTCCATAAACACAATTTCCGGCTTTCCGGTCTGCGGATTGTTCGGGCAGTTCATCTGGATAAAGGAAACCATATAGCCATTGCGATGCCCGGTGGTGAGCTGCGAATGGGTGAGGCCGGGACAGGCATCGATCATCCGCCCGCCCCAGTCCTGAATGAAGGCACTCGACGGTGTGCCACCCCGGCCATGGAATATCTGCGTGGTGATGAGCCGCGTCCAACTATCGACCGTTTCCGGCGCCGTGACGAATTCGGTCATGTCCATGCCGTTTTGCGAGGTCGACCAGCCGGGTTTGAAACCCTGAGGCAGCAGTTGGATGAGATTCTCATCCCGCAACCCGCCGGCGACCAGTTGGGCAGGCAGCAACATCCCCACCAATCCGAGCAGCAGCTGTTTACGCATCGTCGAATCCTCCCTTTCCCAATGTCTCCACGCCCAGAGGCCAACGAGGCCCTTCTCAGCATCTTAAAAGCAAAAGGCCCCCGGAAGTCACCTTCCGGGGGCCCAATTCTATCGACCGATAAGGTCAGGATCAGTGATGATCGTCGGCATCGATCACCGGCAGGGTTTCAAACTGGTGGTACGGCGGCGGGCTGGACAGCGTCCATTCCAGCGTCGTTGCCCCTTCGCCCCAGTAATTGTCTTCGGCCTTTTTGCCCGCAATGAGGCTGTAGATGACATTGATCAGGAAGATCACGATCGACAGCGCCATCACCATATAGCCGTCAGTGGCGATGGTGTTCCAATGCTCGAACTGCGGCGCGTAATCGGGATAGCGACGCGGCATCCCCTGCATCCCCAGGAAGTGCATCGGGAAGAAGATCATGTTCACGCCGACGAAGAACACCGCGAAGTGGACGTAGGACAGGAACTCCGAATGCCAGCGCCCGCTCATCTTGGGGAACCAGTAGTAGAAGCCGGCGAACAGCGAGGTCACCGCACCCAGCGACAACACATAGTGGAAGTGACCGACGACGTAGTAGGTATCCTGAAGGTTATCGTCGATGCCGCCATTCGCGAGAACGACGCCGGTGACCCCGCCGACAGTGAACAGGAAGATGAAACCGAAGGCCCAGACCATCGGCGAGCGGAAGGTGATCGAACCGCCCCACATCGTCGCGATCCACGAGAAGATCTTGATGCCGGTAGGCACCGCGATGACCATGGTCGCAGCAGTGAAGTACATCTTCACGTCTTCGCTGAGGCCGGTGGTGTACATGTGGTGCGCCCAGACGACGAAGCCGACCACGCCGATTGCGACCATCGCGTAAGCCATGCCGAGGTAGCCAAACACCGGCTTCTTCGAGAAGGTGCTGACGATCTGGCTGATCATGCCAAAGCCCGGCAGGATCATGATGTAGACTTCAGGATGGCCGAAGAACCAGAACAGATGCTGGAACAGGATCGGATCGCCACCGCCTGCGGGATCGAAGAAAGTGGTGCCGAAGTTACGATCGGTGATCAGCATGGTGATCGCCGCGGCCAGCACCGGCAGCGCCAGCAGCAGCAGGAACGCAGTAACCAGCACCGACCACACGAACAGCGGCATGCGGTGCAGGGTCATGCCCGGCGCGCGCATATTGAAGATGGTGGTGATGAAGTTGATCGCACCCATGATCGACGCAGCACCGGCAAGGTGCAGCGAGAAGATCGCGAAATCGACCGCCGGCCCCGGTGAGCCGGAGGTGGACAGCGGCGCATAAGCGGTCCAGCCGATGCCGGCACCGTTGCTGGCACCGCCGGGCACGAAGGCCGACATCATCAGCGAGCAGAAACCGGCGACGGTCAGCCAGAACGAGATGTTGTTCATCCGTGGGAAGGCCATGTCGGGTGCGCCGATCATCAGAGGCACGAACCAGTTGCCGAAGCCGCCGATCATCGCCGGCATGACCATGAAGAACACCATGATCAAGCCGTGCGCGGTGATCAGCACGTTCCACAAATGCAGCTGCTGGTCGAAGCTGGGATTCTTGACCCCCAGGAATTCGGCGAAGGTGCCGAGATACTGGATGCCCGGATGCGCCAGTTCGGCGCGCATCATGCCCGAGATCGCGCCGCCGATCAGGCCGGCGAAGATCGCGAAGATCAGATAAAGGGTGCCGATATCCTTATGATTGGTCGACATGAACCAGCGGGCGAAGAACGCCGGCTTGTGGTCATGATCGCCATGGGCGTGATGGTCTTCACCATGCGCCTGGAAGGTATCGGGGGCTAGTGTTGCCATGATCTGCGGACCTCAGGTCTGAAAGGGGCTTAAGCGGCAGGCGCTGGGGATGGGGCGGCAGCTGCCGGGGCAGCGTCGGATGCGGCAGCGGCAGCGCCGGGTGCCGCGGGCAGGCCGTCGAGCTTGCCTTCCTTATGCGATAGCACCCAGGCATTGAAATGCGGCCGATCGAGCGCTTCGACGACGATCGGCATATAGCCATGGCGCACGCCGCACAATTCCGAGCACTGGCCGTAATAAACGCCCGGCTCATTGATGAAGATCGTCTTTTCGTTGATCCGGCCCGGCACGGCGTCGAGCTTGAACCACAGCGACGGCACCGAGAACGAATGGATGACATCCGCGCCGGTGGTCTGAAGGCGGATCGGCTCACCCACCGGCAGCACCATGCGGAAATCGGCGCCGAGCTGCTTCGGCTCGCCGCGCGCGGCGTCCTGCTCAGGCGTCAGGATGTTCGAGGTCACCTCGATCCCGCCATTATCCGGATAGGTATAAGTCCAGTACCACTGGTTGCCCGTCGCCTTGACGGTCAGGGCATTGGCCGGTGCCGCCTTGAACTGCTCGGCGAGCAGATCGATCGAATAAACCGCGATAAAGGCCAGGATCAGCACGGGAATGCCTGTCCAGGCTACTTCGAGCAGCGTATTGTGGCTGGTCTTCGAGGGCACCGGATTAGCGCGGCTGTTGAAGCGGATAATCACCCATGCCAGCAGGATCAGGACGAAAATGCTGACGAAGAAGATGATCGGCAGCAGAATCTTGTCATGGAACCAGCGCGCATATTGGCCGGTGGGCGAATATTGCGTCTGGAAGCCATAACCGCCGGGGATCGGCATGCCCTTGCCTATCGTCGGCTTCATCGGCGTATAACCGCCGGGCGCCACCACGAAGCGGCTCCCCGTCACCGGACTGGCCGGAGCGGCGATCGGACCGGCGGGCGGCAGCACGGCGGTGTCGGCCTCGGCAGGCACACCCGATGCGGCCGGCGAGGTGACGGGGCTGGGCGAGGCCGCCACGGTCGGCGGGGCGACTTCGCTCGCCGCGGCGGTAGCCTGAGCCTGGACCAGTTGCGGTGCTACCAGCAGCGCGATCGGAGCCACGATCGCAAGGCCCAGCTGACGCAGGCCAGAGCGGTTCTGACCGGAACGGCCTAGCAGGCCCGAGGCGCGAACAAGATCGCCGAATATCATCGTGTTGTGCTTTCGCTTTCCATTGTCGGCGAGAGAAATTGCCCCCACTCGCCTTCCGGGTACCCTGGGAGCGCGCGCCCCTTACGGCGGGGCTATACGCGCGCTTGCCCACAGTCTCAAGCGCCTCTAGGGAAAAATTGACGCAGCGCAATACTCTTCGCTGCACCAATGAGCCGAGATGGGGTGGGCGGCGGAAAGCAAGCCACTCGCGCCGCGCCAAATCGGAATTATTCAAGGGCCCGAGTACCAAACTATGCAAGATGAAGACGTCCTTGCCGAATTCCGCGCCAGCCAGGCCCTGCTCGAGGGGCATTTCCTGCTCTCCTCGGGGCGCCACAGCGCACATTACCTGCAATGCGCCCGGGTGTTGATGGACCCGATGCGGGCGGGTCGCCTGGCGACGGCGCTTGCCGCGCGCTTGCCCCGCGACCTGCGCAAGGAGATCAACACGGTGGTATCGCCGGCGATGGGCGGCGTGATCATCGGCCATGAAATGGGCCGCGCGCTGGGGGTGGAGGCGATGTTCGTCGAACGCCCCAGCGGCACGTTCGAACTGCGCCGGGGCTTTTCCCTCAATCCCGGCGACAAGGTGCTGATGGTCGAAGACGTGGTGACTACCGGCCTCTCCAGCCGCGAAGCGATCGCCGCGATCGAAGCCGCCGGCGGCAAAGTGATCGCCGCGGCCGCGCTGGTCGATCGCAGCGTCGGTACGGCCGAATTGGGCGTGCCCTTCTACCCGCTGATCGCGCTCAATTTCCCGACTTATGCGCCCGATGAAGTGCCCGAGGCACTGGCCGCCAGCCCGGCAGTAAAGCCTGGCAGCCGGGCTGCGGCATGAGCGTAAAAGAGCACCCTGCGAACGCGCAATCGGCTTCCCAGGCCGCCCGCTTGCGGCTGGGCGTCAACATCGATCACGTCGCCACCATCCGCAATGCGCGTGGCGGCGATCATCCCGATCCGGTGCGCGCTGCCCAGATCGTCGCGGCGGTCGGCGGCGACGGCATCACCGCGCATCTGCGCGAGGATCGCCGCCATATCCGCGACGAGGATCTGGCGCGCATCCAGGCGGCCACCGGCTTGCCGCTCAATCTGGAAATGGCAGCCACCGACGAGATGCTGGAGATCGCGCTGCGGCACCGCCCGCATGCCGCCTGCATCGTCCCCGAACGCCGCGAGGAGCGCACCACCGAAGGCGGCCTCGACGCCGCCGGCCAGCATAACCGGCTGGCGCCGATCGTGACCCGGCTGAGCGATGCCGGCATAAGGGTCAGCCTGTTCATCGCCCCCGAAGTGCGCCAGTTGGAAGCAGCGTTGCGGCTCGGCGCGCCGGTGGTGGAATTCCATACCGGCGAATATGCCCATGCCGCGCCCGGCGAGGCACAAGCGCGCGAGCTTCGCCGCTTGGCCGAGATGGCCGCGTTGGCGAGGAAGAACGGCATCGAGCCCCATGCCGGCCATGGCCTGACTTATGAAAACGTCGTGCCGGTAGCCGCGATCCCCCAATTGGCCGAGCTTAACATCGGCCATTATCTGATCGGTGAGGCGATCTTTACCGGGCTGGAAACGGCGGTGCGGAAAATGCGCGAATTGATGGATGCAGCACGGTGAGGACTGGCCTGATTTTTGCCGATGGGCTTCGTCTTATTTCTCCCCTCCCGCTTGCGGGAGGGGCCGGGGGTGGGCACGGCAAGATACAGCGCTGGATAGCGAGAAGAATAAAGCAGAAGTGCCCACCCCTAACCCCTCCCGCAGGCGGGAGGGGGATAGCTGACCTTTCACTTGGCGCACCAAGGTATACCTCATGATCATCGCGATTGGCTCCGATCTGTGCAATATCGAGCGCATCCAGGCTTCACTCGATCGCTTCGGCGCGCGGTTCGAAACCCGCGTCTTCACCCCCGTAGAGCAGGCCAAGGCTGCGAAGCGCCCGTTCACCAAGGCCGGTACGCTCGCCAAACGCTTCGCCGCCAAGGAGGCCTTTGCCAAAGCCGTGGGCACCGGCTTTCGCGCCGGGGTATTTATGAAGGATATCGGCGTCGTCAACCGGCCCGGCGGAGCCCCCACCCTGGCGCTGACCGGCGGGGCGGCGGAGCGGCTGGCGGCGATCACTCCCGCAGGCCATGAACCTGTAGTCCATATTACCCTGACCGACGATCATCCCTGGGCGCAGGCCTTTGTCATCATCGAGGCGCGCCCGCTGTGAATGAAATATTGCCCCCCAACACACCGCCTGGCGCCGATGAACCGGGCCAGTCCGCGCCTCCCCCAGCCGCTCGCGCCAAAGCTTTCGACTGGCTGGCCGAATTGCGCGGGTTGGCGCTGATGCTGGCCGCAGTACTCGCCTTCCACAGCTTCATCGCCAAACCCTTCTACATCCCCAGCGCCTCGATGGTACCGGGGCTATGGGTCGGCGATCGGCTGGTGGTGTCGAAATATCCTTATGGCTGGGATTGGGCCTCGATCAGCTTTCATCTGGCGCCGCGTGGCCATTGGCGAATTTTGCCGCGTACCCCGGAATATGGCGATGTCGTGATCGTGGTGCTGCGCGGCACCACGGTCGATTACATCAAGCGCGTGGTGGCGCTGCCGGGCGATCGCATCGCCGTGGTCAATGGCCAGATCATCCTCAACGGCAAACCCATCCCACAGGAAGTCGAACCGCCGATCGAAGTGCCGCTCGACGCTCTGCGCTCGGATGAAGACCCCGATCCCTGCAGCGGCTGGGGTTTTGCCGGGATGCTGGTCAAAAAGCCGTCGGGCCAGGAAATCTGCGCGATGCCCAGCCTGCGCGAAACGCTGCCCAATGGCGCGACCTATCGCATCATCGACCACATGGACCAGCCGCTCGACCATTATCCCGAAGTGCGCGTGCCGGCAGGTCACGTCTTCCTGATGGGCGACAATCGCGACCATTCCGCCGACAGCCGCGCGCCGCTCGAAGAACGCGGGCTCGGTGGGCCGGTGCCGATTTCCGATATTGGCGGCCGCGCCGAATTCATCAGCTTTTCGCTCGACGGCAGCGAAACCTGGAACCCGCTGACCTGGTGGGGCGCCTTGCGCGGCGATCGCGCCGGGCGCACGCTGCGCCCTGCCATCGATAGCCACAGGCCGACACCATGAGCGACGCTTCTCCTCCATCATCGGCGCCCCCGCCATCAGTCGCTGTGCGCAAGCGCGCCGCCCGTGCCGCTGCTGCGTCCGCTGGCCAGCGCCGCGCCGGGCCGACCGACATTGATGATCCTTTCGTCCGCTCGGAAGCCAAGAAGGCGATGATCTGGCTCAGCATCGCCGCGATGATGGCGCTGGTGGTGCTGCTCGCCGAGCCCCTCATCGTGATCTTCGGCGGGCTGGTCTTCGCCGCGCTGATCGATGGCGGGGCGCGGTTACTCGAGCGCATCCTGCCGATCGGGCGCGGCTGGCGCGTGGCGATCGTGCTGTTGGCGGCCGCGCTGTTTATTGTCTGGGTGGCGCTTTTTGCCGGCAGCCAGATCGCCGACCAGGCGACCGCGCTGCCGATTACCTTGAAGACGCAGACCTTCCGCCTGCTCGGCTGGGCCGAACATCACGGCCTTCGCATCGATCCCAAATTCGTCACCAATCTTGAAAACCAGGCGCTGGGCGGCGTGGCCCAGCTCACCGGTGTCGTGGGCGGTTTGATCGGCGGTGCGACCACGCTGTTTCTGATCCTGGTGCTGGGCATCTATTTCGCCGTCGATCCTTCGCCTTACCAGCGTGGCCTGGCCTGGATGCTGCCGCGCCATATGCGCGGGCATTTCGAGGAAACCCTGACGCACATGGGCCACTCGCTGCGGCGGCTGCTGCTCGGCCGGCTGATCGGCATGACCATCGAAGGCGTCAGCATCGGCGTCGCGCTGGCGCTCTACGGCGTGCCGATGGCCGCGCTATTGGGCCTCATCGCGGGAATGTTGGCGTTCCTGCCCAATATCGGCGCGCCGATTTCCGGCCTGCTGATGGTGCTGGTCGGCTTTTCGGGCGGCTCGCACATGGCGCTCTACTGCGTCGTCGTCTATCTCGTGGTGCAGACCATCGATGGCAATATCATCGTGCCGATGGTGGCCAAGCGCGCCGCCGATCTCGCCCCCGCGCTGGTGCTGGCGATGCAGTTGGTGATGGGGGTGCTGTTCGGCATCCTCGGGCTGGCGCTGGCCGACCCGATGCTGGCGATGCTGAAGGTGCTGATCGAGCGGCAGTCCGAACGGGAGCAGACGGGCGGGGCGGAACTCGCAGCTCCGATGAATGGCTAAAGATTTTGGGGGTGGAGGCTTGGCGCGCAAATTCCTTTACGCGATCGCCGGCGCGGTCCTGCTGGTGATCGCCGGACTCGTCGGGTTGCGGTTGTTCGCGCGGCAATTGTCCGAACTGGCCTTTGTCCCCTCCGCGCCGTTTGCTGCGCCCACCGCGCTACCCCCGCACGCTTACGCCAGCACCAATCTGTGGCTCGCCCGGCCCGGCAAGACGACGGACGATCCCACCCGCTGGTTGCCGAGCGGCGTCGGACCCACGGCGCCGATGGCGGCGGCGGTGTTCTACGTCCACCCCACCAGCTATTACGACCGCATCGCTTGGAACGCGACGCTGAACGATCCCGTCACCGCCACGCCCACCGCCGCCTTCGCCCGCGTCCAGGCCAGCGCTTTCAATGCCGCCGCGCAATTATGGGCGCCGCGCTATCGCCAGGCCACCTTCGGCGCGCTGCTGACCAATACGCCGGCAGGCCAGCAGGCGCTGGATATCGCCAGCCGCGACGTGCTGGCGGCCTTCGACCAATTTCTCGCCGAGGCCGACCCCAGACTGCCGATCGTGATCGTCGGCCACAGCCAAGGCGCGCTCCATGTGATGCATCTGCTGAAAGACCGGATCGCGGGCACGCCCCTCGCCCAGCGCGTGGCCGCGGTTTACGTCCTCGGCTGGCCGGTATCGATCGCGCATGATCTGCCGGCGATGGGCCTGCCGGCCTGCACCGGGCCCGACCAAAGCGGCTGCGTGCTCAGCTGGATGAGCTACGCCGAACCCGCCGATCCCTCCGACATGCTCGGCGCTTACGACCGACAACCGGGGCTCGACGGCCATAACCGCCAGGGCACCGTCATTCTCTGCACCAATCCCCTCACCGGCGCGCCCGGCGCCAGTGCCTCGGCCAGCGCCAATCTCGGCACGCTGCTGCCCGACATCTCGCCCAGCGGCGGCAGCCTGATCCCCGGCATGGTCCCCGCGCGCTGCTCTCCCCAAGGTCTACTGCTGATCGGGCCAGCGCCGCAACTCGGGCCGGACGTGATGCCCGGCAACAATTACCATATCTACGATGTCGCCCTGTTCTGGGCCAATCTGCGCCGCGACGTCGCTCGGCGGGTGAACCACTGGCACCAGACGCATCCATGACCGAAGCCGGCCCCGTTACCACCCATGCCGGCGAGTTTCGCACTCACCTGCCCCACGGCGGCGGGCTGATCGGGCTCGATCTCGGCACCCAAACCATCGGCACCGCCTTCTGCGACCCCGACTGGCGCATCGCCAGCCCCGGCAAAACCCTGAAACGCGGCAAATTCGGCGCCGACAAAGCCGAACTCGCCGCCCTGATCGCCGAACGCACCCTCCAGGGCATCGTCATCGGCCTGCCCATCAACATGGACGGCAGCGAAGGCCCCCGCAGCCAATCCAGCCGCGCCTACGCCCGCAACCTCGCCGCGCTGGGCCTCCCCATCCTGCTCTGGGACGAACGCTGGAGCACCGCCAGCGCCGAACGCGGCCTGATCGACCAGGACTTCAGCCGGGCGAAGCGTAAGGTGAGGATCGATTCGGCGGCGGCGGCGGTGATCTTGCAGGGGGCGATCGATGCGCTGACGGGCGGGGTGTTTTGAGGTGGGTTTGAAGTAAGGTGAAAAGGTAAGGATTCTTGGGGCCAGAGGCCCCAAACCCCTTTAATGTCGTCGTTGCGTGGCGGTTCGGCATAGCGCGAGATGCGCGGCGCTGCAGACTTGCTGGGAGCGTTGCATTGCTTCCAAACGCAGCAGCAAAATATCTTGAATTAGGCGGACCATCGGCCGTTAGTCACATTCGGTGACTGGCAGGCTTGGGCCGATTGTTATCTGACCGGTTTGCGTTAACCAAAGTAGAAAAGCTGCCGTTCGTTGCCCGAGCACCCGACATCAACTCGAACTGCACCGGCTTGCCGACCTTCGCCTGAACCACAATCGCCCGGGTACGGACTTGGCACCGAGCACAAGGTCGCCGATCTTGATCTTCACGACATCGTAGCCATGAAGCTTGCTATCGATCGCCAAGTCGAAACGCGCCCGATCTCTTACGCGACGATGTCGATCGAGGAAGAACCGTATAGCCCAGATTTGTCGCGGCTTGAGGGCTCGCTTTGCGCCAACCTTTCGTCCGGCATTCCACGCACGCCGATCCGTTGTGACTAGGTCAAATTCTGATGTTCCCATTTTCCTTCTCCTATGGCCGAAATGGCCACAGATGAGAGCGGTGGGAAACGGGCGCGGGAGCGATCAACCACCTCCCGAATTTCGCGTGCTGAGCATCCAATGGTTGTGCCCGACCGTAGCTGACATTCGCATCAAAACCACCTTTTTAATGAGCGAATTTAAACGCGCTTTTTCAGTTGCCGCTTGCCCAAATGTTTGGGCCATTTTAGGTCTCCGACCGGGGAATCGCGCGATCGATTGATTTTTATCAATATTTAACAAGGGGCGGGGCATGAAATTGTTACTAGGGGGCAAGCAGCTTGTGGCTGCGAGGAATACCGCTGGTTTTGGCGCCTTTGTCAGTCTGGCTCTGGCCCTGGGGGGCTGTGGCGGCGGCGGTGGCGATGTTGTCAGCACGCCAGTCCCGACGCCAACGCCAACGGCTACCAACACATCCCTGCAGAACCTGAAAGTCAGCGAAAACTTTTCCAATGATGCCGTTCTCGGCAAAGCCAGCTATCCAACCTCCGGTGCGTCAGGCACGGTTACTCCGTCCACGATTGCTGCCCTCACGGTAAGTTATAACGCCAGCACGCAGACTTATACGCTGAGCGACAGTACCCACAGCCAGAGCTTCCCGACCGGGGGCATCGCGCCAGCGGCGGGCTCTTCTCCCGTGTTCACGCAGAAGAACGGCGCCAATACCGACACGCTGACCTTGTTTGATTCCGCGTCGAACGGCTCTAGCGCGACAAAATATGTCCAGGCTGGTTATTGGCAGCGCACCACGCAGGGATCATCCATCATCGATGGCGTCATCGACGCCTTCACCTATGGTATCACAACGACGGACGCCGATGTGCCGCGCACCGGACAGGCAGGCTATGATCTCATTCTAAATGGCGTCTTTGCGGTCCCTTATCAATCACCCACGGCGCTGAGCACCACCGGCACGATGCAGGTCAATTTTGCCACCGGCGCGATCAGTTTCACCGGGGGCTATGGCAGCTCGAGCTTCGGCGGCAGCGCCACCCTTGCCTCGGGCAGCAACTCCGTCACGGGCACCATGTCCACCAACGGGGGCACCAGCGCGCTTACCGGGCGCTTCTACGGTCCGGCGGCCGATGAGTTCGGGGCGAGCTTTTATATGAACCCGAACGACGGTTCGTCCACCATAGGCACGCTGATCGGCTATCAGGATGCTTCAATCCTGCTTCCCGGACAAGGGCTGGCAAATTTGACCGCACCAACAACTTTTAACAGCGGCTATTTCATCGCGCCCAACGCGCAATCGTCCAATTCCAGCGGGGCTTGGCTCTATAGTCTTCTGCAATACACGCCCGCCACATCGACGTATAATTTTTCAGCCACCAACTTGAATAATTCCTCGAATACAGGCCTTTTGGGGCCATTGTCGGACTTTTCGGTAGGACCCGGCCAACTCGAAAGTACGCAAAGCGACGCCCGTTTTTCCGTTTACGATGTGTCGCAAGGCACCAACACCGCCAAGGTGCTCATTTACAACACGGGCGCTGCAAATCCAGAACTGCAATTGACGTATGCCAGCTTTGCCGATGTGGCGACAACTCAGCATGACGCCAACGGCAATCCCACGATCACCACGCATGAGTATATTCCCTTTGGCGTTGGCACGCCGCAAAATCAGCTGCCCCGCACCGGAACAGCCACCTATAGTGGCTACATGTATGGCAGCGGCATCACGTCCGGCAGCGGCATCCAAAATCTGCCGCAGGATCCTGCCAGCGTGAGCGGCTCGGTTTCAATGGTCTTCGCCCCTGCCAGCGCTTCCCCGATCTCGATAACTTTCAACCCGACAGCGGTGGATTTGACCACAGGCAGCGCGATTGCGCTCAGTACCGGCGTGACCGTGCTGGGAACGATCAACACGAACTCCGCCTCTGCCAGCTTCAGCGCAACCGGCAATTCACCGACCGGTGGCGTGAATACAGTGTACGGCACGTTTTACGGACCGAGCGCGGATGAAACGGCGGGGATCTGGTCCATGCGGCTGGAAAACAGGACCAGTCCGCAAACGGGGTTTTATATCAGCGCGGCGGGGGCATTCGCTGCCAAAAAGAACTGACGCCACAACGCGATGAAAATCATGTTGGCTATAGTGGTGGCTGCTCTTTGCAGCTGCCCCCGCCTTGCGCTTGCCGATTCCGTGCCGATGACGCCGACGCAACTCTTCGAGGTGGCACGGCAGAAAACTGTCGCGCAACTGCCCGATGAGGCTGTTACGATCTACAGCGCTCTGGAACATGATCCGAGCAGCGATATACGCTGCGAAGCGCTTTATCGCCACGGGCGATTGCTGGAGTTTCAGAAGCACTTCGCCGATGCCGCAGTGTTGTTTCGGGCGCTTCTCGATGAAAAGCCCCATGCGCAACGGGTGCGGTTGGAACTTGCCAAGGTGCTTGCCCTCATGGGACGCGACAATTCGGCCCGACGAGAATTGCGGCAGGCCGAGGCCGGCGGGCTTCCGCCAGAAGTCGCCCAGATCGTCAACCAATATGCAGCGGCACTGCGTTCCGCCAAGCCGTTCGGGGGATCGTTCGAGGTTGGCCTTGCTCCCAGCAGCAACATCAACCGCGCGACATCCTCGCCCACGCTCAATTCGATCCTCGGCCCTCTAGCCTTGTCAGCCGATGCGCAGGCGAAATCGGGAACCGGCCTGAATATGGGCGGCCAGGGCACTCTCCAAGTGCCCGTTTCGTCGACGGCAACGCTGACCGCGCAACTGACCAGTCAGAACGCGTTGTACCGCAATTCCGAATTCGACGACTCGATTTTTGCCGGGTCCCTGGGAGCATCCGTGCTTCTCGGCTCCATACGTCTGAAAATGGCGGCGGGTCCGTCCTATCGCCGCTATGGCAACCACCCTTATTCGTCGGCCCTCAATGCCACGGTCGATGTGCAATACCCACTGGGCAAGGTGAGCCAGATCGAGCTGCAGAGCGATTTCAGCACCATCAGTTATAACGCAAATGCTCTGCAAAACGGCGATGTTTTTGGCGAAACACTATCGTTCGATCACGCCTTCAATGCGCGGCTTGGCAGCAGGCTTTCGCTGTTCGGCCAACGCGCTACCGCTGCAGATCCCGGCTATGCGACCAAAGCCGCAGGGGTCAGCGTGCTGGTTTGGCGGGAAATGGGCAAGGCGACGCTCTTTGGCACATGCAGCATCAGCTATCTGGGTTCAGACGCTCGGTTGTTCTTGTACACCGACAAGCGTAAGGAATGGCTGTACCGGGCGGGATTGGGAGCAACCTTTCGCCAAATCAAGGTCGGCGGTTTCTCGCCCGTGTTGCGCGTGAACTATGAAAGCAACCGATCGACGATTGATATATATACCTACAAGCGCCTCGGCGGGGAATTGGCAGTGACCCGCGCATTTTAGTGCCGCTCGGTCGGTCATTTTGGCGTGCCGCCCGAAGACATTGATTAATAGTGGCTCAGCTCGATTTGTCATTAATGGAGCCGTCTCGACCCGGCTCTATCACGGTCGGACAAAGTGGTCGAGCAGGCGAACGCGCGAAGGTCTGGTGTTGTCGGAAGCCGACGTTCAGAGAACGCTTAAGGAACAACAAGAAAGTCCCAGTTGACTTCATCGTCGATCTGTTGCCGGTCGTCCCTTGGGAAGGGCCGCTTTCAGGATCAGAGCTCAGCACCGTGAACGGCGACAATGAGGCGCGAAGCAGGCAGAAACAAGGATGGCTTGGAGAACCTAACTGGCACATGCGATGCCTGTGTTTGCAGGAGCCATAACCAGCCCAGCCTTATCCCACCGCATCTCGGCGTGGCCTGACATCGCCAAAGCGCGCGATGAAGATAGGAAGATGAAGATAGGAAAGGGAGCGCGAGGGCCTCTGGCCTTCGCATCTTCGACTCATATCTCCACATTATCCAATCATCGCTGAAATGGTGAAATCGCAAGGGTAGGGCGATCGGTCCCCTAACAGGCGGCCTGTTTGAAGCAAACCGAAGAGACAGCCGGCCAAGCCGACTGCCTCTCCTTGTCGATCAACCGCAAACCCTTACCAGGTCGAGCGCAAACGCACCCCAAAGCTGCGCGGATTGCCCGGATAGCCCTGAACCACCCCGGTCGCCTTGGTGAGGCCGAGATCATTGATGTAATAGGCCTTGTTCAGCAGATTGTCCGACCATAGCTGCAATTCGACATGGCCGTCGTGCAGCTTCAGCCCGACGCGGGCGTTGACCAGCGCATAGGCTGGGATTTCGGCCAGCGGGTCGAGGGTGACCGTGGTGTTCTGCTTGGTGCGCCAGTTCACATCGACCATGCCGTAGCCGACCACGTCATTGGCCAGGGTGCGGGTATAATCGAGGCTGGCATCGGCGGTCCATTTCGGCGCCCAGGCGACTTGTTGGCCGGTCAGGTCGCAGCGCGTGAGGGCGCTGAACTGGGTCTCGGCGGGACAGACCGAGTTGGGGAACGACGAATAATAGGCATGGTTGAAGGCGATGAAACCTTTGGCGTGCAGGCCTTCGGCGAGATTGGCCTCGGTTTCCAGTTCGACACCGTTCGAGGTGAGCGAGCCGACGTTGGCGAGGAACTTGGTGCCGGTGCCGGCGCCGACCACTTCGTTAGCCTGATAATTGCGCACCACGGTGTGATAGGCAGTCAGGTTGATCAGCAGGCGATGGTCGAGCCATTCGCTTTTGATGCCGCCTTCGAAATTGTCGGCGATTTCGCCCTTCACTGATTGGCCACCGCCCAATGCGATCACCTGGGCCGTCACCGGCGTGAGGTTGAAGCCCGCCGATTTATAGCCGCGCGCATATTTGGCATAGAGCATGACATCGCGCGTGGCCTTGTAATTCGCCCCGGCCTCGCCCGACACGCCGTTATCCGACAGCGCCTGATTGACATTGCCAAGCGTGGCGTTGGCCGCCGAGGCCGACATGGTGTTGATCTGGTTGGCATTGAGATTGCCGGTGTTCGAGGTCACCACGCCATCGTAGTAATCGGTGCGATGTTCCCAGGTCTGGCGCACGCCGCCTTCGAGCGACAGTTTCTGCGCCGCATCGGGGTGCCAAGTGACATTGCCGAACAGCGCTTCGGTCCGGGTGTGGAACTCCGCCAGGCTCGCCATGCCCAGGCCCGCGATGGCGTTGGCATAAGCGCCCTGCGCCCAGGTCTTGCCGCCGATATTGGGGAAATAGGTGGTCGAAGGGTTCGCCGCGAAGATATTGTATTGGTTGCCGAACTGGATGCGCGAATCGACCGCCAATTGCTGGCGCGACAGGAAGGTACCCACCGTTGCCTCGATGGCGCCGCCCTTGGGCGTGGTCCAGCGCAGTTCCTGGCTTTCCTGCTGCTCGTTGTTGCACGAGCCGTAGTCGGGAATGGCATTGAGCTGGGTGTAGTCGTTATCGTTGTTGGTGTGGCACTTCCAATGCTCCCAGGCGGTGATCGAGGTGATGGTGCCGCCCTTGCCCAGATCCCAATTGATCTCGCCGCTGCTGGCATAGGTATCGGTGCGGGCGTTGAGCGCGGAATTGATATCGATCTCGCGCTGCGAGGCGTTGCTGGTGAGCAGCGTATAGCCTGCCGCCGTCATCCGCGCCTGGAGCGCCGAGGAGGTGTAGATCGACATCGTCACCGGCGACATCGTGTTGAAGCCCTGGTGATTATAGGTGCCGATCAGGCGGATCGTCAGATTGCTGGCCGGGGTGAACAGCAATTGCCCGCGCAGCCCCTGGCCCTGGCGAGCGTTCTGGTAGCCGCCATTGAAAGTGTTGAGGTAACTGCCGTCGAACTGGGTGTAATAGCCCGACAAACGGCCCGCCAGCAGCCCGTCGATCAGGGTGCCGGTGATGCTGGCCTTGCCCTCGCGCAGGCCCATGTTGCCGGCGTTGACCTCGGCGGTGAGGCCGGTGGTGAAACTGGGCTTCAGCGTGTTGATGATCACCGCGCCGGCGGTGGTGTTCTTGCCGAACAGCGTGCCCTGGGGGCCGCGCAGCAGCTCAACATCGGCTATATCGTTGAAATCGCTGCTGACCATGCCCTGACGGCCGGTGTAGACGCCATCGACGAAGATGCCGACCGATCCGTCGATGCCATCGGTGTTGAAGCCGTTGTTGCCGATGCCGCGGATGCCGAGGTTCAGCTGCTTGGGATTAGTGATATAGACCGAAAAGGCCGGAAATTTGGACGCGAAGTCGCTGAAATTGACGAGATTCTGCCTGGTCAATTCGGCGGAACTCAGCGTGGTGATCGGAATCGGCACCTGCTGGGCATTTTCGGCGCGCTTGCGGGCGAAGACGGTGATCGCGCCCAAGGCGCCATCGCCAGCGGCGGCATCGGCAGCCACTTCGGCGGCGGGCGCCGGTGGCGCGGCGTCGGCCGCATGAACTTCGCTGATCCCCACAGCCAGCGACAGCAGCGAGCCCGTGCTCAGCACGAGCAGGCGGCGAACAACAAAATACATATTTCCTCCTAAGGCCCCCTCGGCCGCCGCTGGCCTGTTGCCATGGCTGCGCCCCGAGGATGGAGGCGCGCTATTGGTCGGACGTGTACCTTTTATGACGGAGCGAACATTTGCGATGGCCGCGCCATCATCGTCGCCTATGAGGTGCAAAATGGCCACAAACCGCTATTTGCCACGTACTGCGCCCATACAGGATGAAGTCGCCGTATCGCGGCGGCGCGCGCCATGGCGCCGGCGCGTATCGAAAACATGAATGGGATAGTGCGGGCCTCTACCCTCGCAGCTTCAGCTTCGATTTTGCCTTACAACAATCACTAATCCCTCGCTGTCCGGGACCGTAGCGCCGGGCGCCAATTCCACTCGCACCGCGTCGGCCCGAGCGCGCGCCAGCACCTCGGCAGCGACATCGGCTTCGTAAGCCACGATATCGGCGCTGCCGAGCAGCCGGGCCTGGCGCAGGGTGAGGTCTTCGGGATCGTTCGAGGTCAGCAGGATTTCGATACATCCGCCGGGCGAGGCTTCAGCGTCGGCAAGCCACGCATCGATTCGGCCTTCGCCGCCTTCGACCAGCGGATCGAGGGCCCCGCCGGCCTCCAGCGCGACGTCGAGCGCGCGACGGCGATCTCCGGCATCGGGCCAGCGCTGGCGCATCACTCCGCGCGCACCAGCCAACGCGCTGGCCAACGCGCCCAACCGCGCCGGCAGCAACTGCTCGAGCCGCAGCCGCAGCGCCTTCGCCAGCCCCGCCGACGCACCGCCGGTGCCGATCGCCAGCAGTACGGGCGAACGATCGAGGATCGCCGGGGTGGTGAAGTCGCAGAGGTCGGGCCGGTCGACGCAATTGACCAGAATGCCGCGCGCGCGCAGACGCGCCACTGCCGCTTCGGGTGCGAGTTCGCCCGGATCGGGGGCAACGAACGCCAGCCGTGCCTCGGCT
Organism: Sphingomonas palustris; assembly: GCA_026225215.1. Taxonomy (GTDB): domain Bacteria; phylum Pseudomonadota; class Alphaproteobacteria; order Sphingomonadales; family Sphingomonadaceae; genus Novosphingobium; species Novosphingobium palustris. Next base: position 41,260 of record JAMFSI010000094.1, read on the forward strand.
GCTTCGTGGGCCGGAATGCCCCCTGCCCGCTCGACCAGCCGCCGCTTTGCCGCCGCTGCCTCACCGCTGCCCAGCACGATCACCGGCTGGCCGGCGATATTGTGGAACAGCGGCAGGGCAGCCAGCGTCATTGCAACCAGTCCGGCACGCATTCCGCCGCCAGGATCGTCGCCGGATCGATGCGGCGCGCGACCAGCGCCCATTTGTCGCCATCGACCATCACTTCGGGCACCAGCGCGCGGCTGTTGTAGGTGTTGGCCATGGTCGCGCCATAAGCGCCGGCGGTGCGAAACACCGCAAGGTCGCCGGCCTGAACCGTGTCAATGTCGCGGCCCATGGCGAAGGTGTCGGAGCTTTCGCAGATCGGGCCAACGATATTGGCGGTCATGCGGCTACCGCTAGGCATCACCGCGATGAAATCATGCCAGGCGTCGTAAAGCGCGGGCCGGGCGAGATCGTTCATCGCCGCATCGACAATCACGAAAGGCGTGGAAACTCCAGGTTTCACCCGCACCACCTCGGTCAGCAGCACGCCTGAATTGCCGGTGATCACCCGGCCCGGCTCGAACATCAGGGTGACATCCCAATCCTGCGTGACGCGCGCGATCATGGCGGCATATTCATCCGGGCTGGGAAAGACTTCGCCGGCTTTATACGGCACGC
>JAMFSI010000095.1 GCA_026225215.1 Sphingomonas palustris
GCAATCCGCAACCACGTCCCATCGCTCACAACAAATCGGCTCGTGTCCATCCAACCGCTCCCGGCAAAAGGAGCTTGAATCACAATCTCACACAAATGGGAATCCTAAATGTCCACGGGACTTAGCAAAAACCGGGGATGCCATAGGCTTCGAGTTGATGCAAAAGCTCGGCCCGCATCTCGCCGATCAGCGTTCCTGTCGCATGGAAACTGTCGGGAAAATGCGCGAGCATGCCAAGATCGGCGGCCATGGCATCGGCATCGATAATCGCAATGCCGCTCGACCTCTCGAGATCGTGCAACATCAGATTGAGTTCCTTGGCACGCACACTGCTCAACTGCTGCCGCGTGTTTGCATCGAGCAGACTATAATTCTGGATGACCTCCAATTGGGGCGTCGACATGCAGTTAATGACGAAGATCTGGCGCGGTCCTGCGGCGAGCCTGGCGTAATCACGCGCGATGTCTGCCAATGTCCGGGTGAAGAAGGTGAAATTATGCTGAAGCCAATGGCGGATCGCCGGAGACAGCGACCCGAGCCGAAAGCCATGAATGCTCAGGCAATAGCCCAGCCGTTTATGGCGGGCGGTCGGGGGCAGTTCCGTGGTCAACGACAGACAGACCGCTTCCGGGGGCCCGGCGGTGCGAAAGCCCGATCGCCCGACCTGCTGGTAATGGTCGTTGAGCGGTGACTGTTCGAGCACGTTAAGCAGGGCGCCGATGAAAGCCCAGTCGCGCCCGCTCGGTGCCACCCCTCCCGCAGCGAAACTGCGCATGATGTCCTCCCGGATCAGCGCGACCTCTGCCGGGGTCCGCACGAGCCCTTCAGCCAGGACCACCGAACTGGGCACCAGCGGCTCGGCGTCGCATAAGGCGATCTGCACCGGCCCCTTGGCGCCGGCCAACATCGCCGCGAACGAACCGTCGTCCCCGCGCAGCAGCGCGTCCTGCTCGCAGGTGCCGAGGCCCAGCAATGTCCCCCCGCCCGCCTCGCCGGTCCATGTGCGGACCCGGTCGTGCCATCCCGAAAGCAGACCCGAATGATCCTCGGCGATGTCGGCGATGCGGCGACCGGCATAGAAGGTGAGAAGTGTTTCATCCTCCGCCTCAGCGGCACCGCCTCCGGCAGTTTCGAGATAGCCCCACTCGGCCTCGGCTCGCCATGGCTCTCGCGCCAGGCGGTCGAGATAGCCGCCGCGCGACACGTCTTTGCCATGGCGTATCCGGCCGGCGCGGCGCGGGGCCAGGGCTACCTGGAAATCGAAGCTCTCGGCAGCGAACGGCGCGTTCTGGCCGAGAAAACCGATGTTGCAGAAGGCGACTATCTCGCCGGCACAGCACATATGACCGTCCGGTCGGAGCCAGCGGAGCCCCGAACGCATGAGCGCGAAGCTGCCGCTGTCGATCGCGCCGAACCGCAGTCTTATCCCGTTCACGGTCGCGGCGCCCACCATTCTTCGTGATGCAGTATCGCCGCCATGGTCGTGCGGGCACGACGGCTTGGCGCTGCTGCAGGCGAGTCCGCTTCGGTGGACATCATCGCGATCGTGCTGCCGGCGGCTGCGGGGCGCTCTGGCGAGATCAGCACTTCGCGCAGCCATGCCGTTTCCTGCAGAACGATACGGCATGTCGTCACTGGCGGGCAATCACGCGCGATACCGGCGCTGAGATCTACCATCACGTCGGCAAGCACATCGCCGGGTTTGAGCTGGCTGCCAACGCAGGCGTGGAGTTTGACCAGGCGACCGGTCGCATGGCTGCTGTCGAGCGTGGGTAAGAGGATCGCCAACCACATCGGAGCGAGCATTGCATAACCCCATGCTCAGCGTCACTCATATTATAATTTGCGAAGATACGTCGATCCGGGTGATCCAGCTCAGCCCTCCACCAGCATCTGCCAAACCGGCGGCTTGTCGGCGCAGCAGCACGGCCAGGTGAGCTTCGTACATCATCGCGGTTTGCTGTGCTCGACAAGCAACGGGCGATAGTCGGCAATCTGCACCAGTTGATCGGGGTCGCGCAATGTTATCATGCCGCTGTTGCAGTCGATGTGGCGCTGCTGCCGCAATTGCTGCAGCGTGCGATTGATGTGTACGCTGGTCAGTCCGAGCACATCGGCGAGCATCTCCTGGGTCAGCGGAAGAGGAAACCGATCGTTCTCGGAAACACCGGCCAGTCCGAGCCGATCGCGGATTTCCAGCAGCAGATGCGCGACACGCTCATAAGCGGATCGCCGGCCGATTCTGGCGATCTGGTTAGTCATGCAGCGGTGCTCCACTTCATCGCTCGCGCCCAGCGCCGCATATTGGGCAGCGGCCAGGGCCGGGGCATCGGCGATGCTCCAGATGCATAATTGCACCGACGTCAGCGCAATAACGGTCGTGGATGACAAGGCGCGCCCCGGTCGCGGATACGCGATGATTTCTCCCGGCAGGACCAGATGGACAAGCTGGCGCCGCCCGTCGGCCAAGAGTTCGACATGCGCCCCCCAGCCGCCGTGCAATGCCCATATCCCCGCCAGGCCCTGCCGGGCGGACATCAGCTCTGCGCCAGCGGGCATCAGGCGAGGAGAAAGGCGCGGAACCAGATCCCCGCCAACGCCCAGACCGTCATCAGCCCCTTCTATGCCGACCAATCTGTTCAGGCGCTGCCGTATCGGGCTGACGCTGGCGGGTGGCAGCATAGGTTGTCTGGCTTCGGATTGTCTCACTGCGGCTATTCCTTTCCGGCAGCCGAACAGAGCTAAGACCGCAAGCGGGATTTCCCGAAGGATATAAGGCTTGTGCAGGCGCGGAACGTGCTGCCATTCAGCAGCCCCCCCCAATCGTCATAATCGTTGGCGAAAAGTCCACATTCTTAATCCCCCGGCGGATCGAATGGCGGCAGATTCAGGCTAACCGCCTTGCGGATGGTGTCGGCGTAGCCGCGATATTCGATCCCGCGCTCTTCATACATTTCCGCAACTGCGGGTCGGCCGGACTCGCGCGCATCACGCGCCATACGCCCGACCAGATCTGCGCGTTCGTCGATCACGCGCAACGCGACGCGCAGGGCTTTATCCACATCTTCTTCCTTCACTTTAGCGAGCGCTTCGCCGGTATAGCCATGCCCGACCTGACAGCGAAATCGAACGGGACTGGGCCCATGCATCTGGGACAGCACCCCGCTGCAAGCGGGGCACGTCAGCGTCGACAGCTGGGCCACATGATGGATCACCCGGCTGTCGCAGCGGGCGTCGAGCGCGATCGCCACTTCGACGCGGAGATCGTCCGGCGGCGACATATTCGTTCCACTCAACGGCTTCGACGCCATGCGGGCAATCGCCGCACCGATCTTGGCCAGTTCGGCGATGACATCGACATCGCATGCCTCGATCGCCGCCAGCGGCATTTCATCCGCCACGGCGTCGCGCGGGTCCTGAACGATCGCGCGCCCGCCCATGCGCTTGATCGCCGCCAGCCCCGAGGCGCCATCGTTCAGCATCCCGGTCAGGATCACGCCAATCGTTCGCGGTCCGCCGACCAGCGCGGCTGACCGAAACAGCGGATCGACCGCCGGTCGCGACATATTTTCCCGGGGCCCCTGCCCCAGTCGCATTTGGCCATCGACGAGCAGCAGATGCATGTCCGCCTTGGCGATATAGATATGCCCTGGCCGATAGGTTTCTCCGTCTCTGGCGAGCTTAACCGGCAGCGGACCGATCCCGTCCAGCATCGAGGCGAGCATATTATTGCTCGATGCCGACATATGGGTGGTGATAAAGACCGCAGCGGGCAAATCCGCAGGCAAATCGGCCAAGATGCAGCGCAGCGCCTGGTGAGACCCGCTGGACCCACCGATGACGACGAGATCAAACCTTTCCATCGTGTTTCCGATCACACCATCAACGACCGACCAACCAATTCGTTGCTTCGAGGAATGTCTGGGAGTCTGATGCGAAATTAGCTGCGCTAATTTCAAGTCTGTGCCGTCCCGCTCCCCCTGCCCAACCACCCATTACAGGGGTACCCTTGGGGGTGGTTGGGCAGGGGGAGCGGGACGGCACAGACTATCCGAAACGAAGTTTCGGGTCAGACGCTAATTCACTTACCCGAGTAGCTGACTCGCCAGACCACATTGCCCAGATCGTCGGCAATCAGCAGCCCGCCAGTCCGATCGATGGCCAGACCTACCGGGCGACCACGCGCGTGCCCGGCTTGATCGAGAAAGCCAGTCACGACATCCTGGGGTGGGCCATTGGGATGGCCACCGACGAAGGGCACGAAGACGACTTTGTAGCCATTGAGCGGGTCGCGGTCCCAACTGCCATGCTCGCCGACAAAGGCGCCGCTGCGATAAGCTGCAGGCAGGTTCAGCCCGGTCGAGAAGGCGAGCCCCAGCGGAGCGACGTGCGAGCTGAGCGCATAGTCCGGCGCGATGGCCCGGGCGACGAGATCAGGCCGCTGCGGCTTGACGCGCGGATCAATGTGCTGGCCGTAATAGCTGTAGGGCCAGCCATAAAAGGCGCCATCCTTCACCGAGGTGAGATAATCGGGCACGAGATTGGCGCCGATTTCATCGCGCTCATTAGCGACGGCCCATAGCACCCCGCTATCCGGCTCCCAGCCGAGCCCGGTGGGGTTGCGCAGGCCGCTGGCGAAGATCCGCGATGCGCCCGTCGCCCGGTCCACTTCCCAGATCGCCGCGCGGTTCATCTCCGCGCCGATGCCATTTTCGGTGATATTGCTGTTCGAGCCGACCCCGACATAAAGCTTGGCACCATCGCGGCTCGCGACCAGGCTCTTGGTCCAGTGGTGATCGATCGGGCCACCCGGCAGATCGGTCAGCCTGGTCGCGGGCGCGGTGATGCTGGTCTGCCCGGTGACATAGGGAAAGCGCAGCAAGGCGTCGGTGTCGGCGACATAGAGATCGCTGCCAACCAGCGCCACGCCGAAGGGCGATATCAGATGATCGAGGAAGACGGTGCGAACGTCCGGTTTCCCATCGCCATTAGTGTCGCGCAGCAGGGTGATGCGGTTGGCGGCTTTCCCCTTGGCGCCGGCGAAGGATTGCACCCAGCCCATGATCAGATCCTTGGGGCGAGAAATCGGCGCCTTCGGGCCGCTGGATTCGACCACGAGCACATCGCCGTTAGGCAGCACATAAAGTGATCGCGGATGCGACAAGCCCGTCGCCAGTGCCGTGACTGAAAATCCTGGCGGGACGGTTGGTTTCTCCTCACCCCAGGCCGCTACGGGAGCGATGTGCATCGGCGGCAGCAGAAATTGCTGCGGTGCCGGAAGCTGAGGGTTCGCCCCATATTGCGTGCTGGGATCGGCGGGCTTGTTCCCGCAGCCGGCGACGGCCAGCGTCAACGCGGAGGCCACCAGGACCTGGCCCGAAATGCCGCGCAGCAAAATCGACATGCAACGCATCACCATGCTCCTTCCGAGCGAGGGCGATAGGCCAGCGACGTGCCCAGCCAGCTTGCGATCAGCACCAGCACCGCGACGATCCCGGACAGGATCAGCCCGGTCGGAACGACCGATGTATAGGCATCGCGGCTGTGCACGAAGGCATTCACCAGCGACAGCAGCAGGACCAGCGCATTGGCGATGGTGTGCGGCGATGCCGAACGGCGAGGACGATCCTTCCTATGCACCCAATAGTCCGCGATGCCGACGATGGCCGCAAGAATGCCCAGCACCAGCCCCACCGTGATCAGCCACACCGAGAAATTCGCCCACATCATGTCATAGGTCTTGGCGTAAACAATATCGGTGAGGAACGCCCCGGTGAAGCAGGCGATCGGATAAGCGGCAAGGATCACATGCAGCGGATGAGCGCGGCTGGGATAGGCTCGAACCTCGGGCATGGCGGTCAGTTCCGATCATGGCGCGTCGTGCAGCATGACGCAGAACCTATACGATTATCGCGACTGAGCGTTCCGCCCTGCATCGGCTATCTGTTAGTCAGGCCCCACAAGGCGCTGGAACGCAGAGTGCCCAAACGGGTTGAGCAGAACATGAAACAGGCCATCGCGACATTGACTATCGCCACGAAAAGACAGGGATTGATCGAAGTCACCAGCGATCTACGCGCCTGGGTGACGGCCTCTGCTATCCATAACGGTTTGCTGACGGTCTTTTGCCAACATACCTCCGCGTCGCTCCTGATCCAGGAAAACGCGGCGCCTGAAGCACGGCGCGATATCGAAGATTATTTCGCGCGGATCGCGCCCGAGGACGCCAAAGCTTACGCCCATGACGATGAGGGGCCCGACGACATGCCGGCGCATTTGCGCAGCGCTCTCACCCAGGTCCACCTCTCCATCCCGGTTGTCGCTGGAAAGCTGGCCCTGGGCACATGGCAAGGCACCTATCTGTTCGAACATCGGCGTTCACCGCAACGGCGATCGCTGGTGTTGCACCTGATCGGTGAATAAATTCGCTGCGACTAAGTGTCTGACCCGAAATTCCGTTTCGGGTCGTCGGTACCGGCCCGCTCCCCCGGGTTGGTACCGCCCACAGGGTAACCTTAACGGGTGGTTGGGCCGGGGGAGCGGGCCGGTACCGACTACGAAATTAGCAAAGCTAATTTCCAGTCAGACTCTAAAATCCCAACTCCGACCGATAGCGCTCGAAGCAGCGCGCGCCGCACACCAGCCGCATCAACGCGCCCTCGGCCATGGCCGTGGCGCGTCGGGGATCTTCCTCGACCAGCGGGCGCAGCGCTTCGCGATTCCAGTCCTCGCTATGCTTGATGTCGAGCACTGCATGGAGGTCGAAATAGCGCCGTTCGCGGCCGTTCAGCCCGATCCGCCGCAGGCCTTGGGCGACCAGCGCCGAACGGCCCGGCGCGGTCAGTTCGATAACCCCCAGCGCACCCACCGAGTGCCAGGCATAACGGCGACAAGTGGCCATGGCGGTCATCGCATTCGCCAGGGCCAGGCTTTCCCAGACGGTATTCTCGATCACGGGATTTACCGCCATCGCCTCAACCAGCGTCTGCAGCATCGGGCCATGCATGCCCTTGATATTGCCGCGCCCCATTTCGTCCCAATAATTGCGGGCCAGTTCAAGTTTCGCGGGCACTGGTAATTTTACTTGAGTGTAGGCGACCAGATCATCGAAGCCGGCTTCTCCGGCGGCCTCCTGCTCGAAAAACCAGCGCAATTCGTCCGGCGACGCCGCCTCTGCAAGCCATGGAAACAACACATCGCCTTGCCCGGGGCCAAATTGTTTCAGATCTTCGAACCAGGCGACGAAACCATCCGGATCGGTGGGCGCCTCCCGCGCGTGGCCGACGATCTCCTGGCGCAAGCCCTCGATAAAGGCGCCTTCCAGCCGTAGCATCCGCACATCCCGGTCGAGCGTCCGGCTCCAGCCCTCCGCGGGGAATTGCGGGGCGAGCCGCTCGCGGTTCCAATGCGCCAGCCCCCTCTGAAAACTGTCAGTATAAAACTGAGAAGAGGCTACGAAATGATTGATATTTGGACGAGAAGCCATGTGCGAGCCTGCTGTAATGGAGTTTACAGTAAACGCCGCGCGCCCGGTGAGGTTCCTCGCATTCGGATGTCAGGGACAAGACATGCGACCCGAAACTGCGCAGATCTTTAGAACCTCACCGTAATTGGGCACCGTGGCGAGGTGGAGCGAGGAAAAACTGCAATTATTGCCGATCCGCATACCCAGGCGCGGCAGATAGACCTGAGCGCTTTCGCTGGTGTGGCCGCCGGCGTCCTGCCGTTCTACACGCAGCCGCGCGGGGCTCGGCGCCGCCCATCCCGGAAGGCGACAGAACTGTACGCTGACCAGCACGCCTTTGCCGGCAAGCCGATAGCCCGCGCGATAGAGGCGAAAACCTGCCGGCGCATGGGCTATGATGCGAGGCAAGGGTCCGTTTGGAGGCTGGACATCGCCACGATCCAATCCGCCTGGCGCGGCTTGCCTGGCCTGGGTCGCAACGAAAGGCGCCGCGCCGGCCATGAATGCAGCGATGACGAAGGACGTGAGACGGGCGGCGCCATTATTCTTCGACATTCTGGATTCCCGGATCAGGCGTTGAAGGGGCTCAGGCATTGCAGGAACAATCGGCATCCTCGGTAGGTTGTTCCCCCGAACGGCACGGCATTTCGCCAAACCCGGCGATCATACCATCATTTGCAAGGGACAGAGGACAAGCGTGGACCGTCAGCCGCACCGGGGTCGCGAAAATGGCCGTCACCGCGCGCCCTGCCACCTCGCGTCTGACGCATGAATGGGCGCTGGCGCCTTGTGCTGGCCGCCGCCGTTATCGTCCCCATCGGATTATCGGCACCCCATGCATTCGCGCAGGCCGCGCCCAAGCCCGCTTCTGCTGACCAGGCCGCTCCCGATACACCGCCAGGCGCAACCTCGCCAGCTGCGCCCCCGGCGGCGGGTGCAGCCCCGCCGCCACCGCCCAGCTTCACCTCAAGCGGCCCGTTCAGCTTTTCGGCGGCGGTCACTGCGGATGTAATGGCGGACGCGGCGGGAGGCGTAACGCGCGGAATCAAGCTACTGACCAAGACCAATCTCGCTGCGACTTACGATGGCGGCGCCGGCAATCTGCCCGGTTGGTCCGGGCAGGCCAGCCTGCAATATTTCAAAGGCGGCCATATCAGCGCGGACAATGTCGGCGATATCCAGGGGGTCGATAATATCGAGGCCGACAATGCGTTGCGCCTCTATGAATTATGGATCGCCAAACAATGGCACGGCGGCGCCTTCGGGCTGAAATTCGGGTTCACCGATCTCAACGTCGATTTCGACACGCAGCAGGTGGCGGCGTTATTCGTCAACAGCAGCGATGGCATCGGCGCCGAATTCGGTCGTTCCGGACTGAACGGACCTTCGGTTTATCCGGTGACGACGCTGGCGCTCAGCGGGTTCGCTAAACCCAGCGATGCGTGGACGCTGCGCGCGGGTCTGTTCAATGGCGTGGCCGGCTCTCCCGCTCATCCTGGCGATTTCGTGGCGCTGCATATCTCGCCGCGCAATGGCGCGCTGATCGTGCTGCAGGCCGAACATGCCGGCGGCTCGGGGCTGCGGACCGAACTGGGCGGCTGGACTTATACCGCCGACTTCAACACGCTCAACCTCGTCGACGATAGGGGTAATCCGCTCCGCGCGGCCCGCATGCGCGGGGTGTACGGACTGGTGGAGGGCCCGATCATCAGCCATGATTCAGGGGGAACCAGCCTGTCGGGATGGGTGCGCGTCGGTCTCGGCGATCCGGTGGTCGAGCGGATATCCGGCTATGCGGGTTTGGGGCTGGTTGCGACCGGGCTGCTCAAGGGGCGCGACGAAGACCAGTCCGGCATTGCCATCAATCATGCGATTGTCGACGAGCCGGGCCTGCCCCTTGGCGTCGCGCCGGCAAAACGCGCCGAGACCGCGATCGAACTGACTTATCGCGTGCAAGTGAAGGACTGGCTGTCGGTTCAGCCGGACATGCAATATGTCCGGCATCCCAACGGCGATCCCACCATCCCCTCGGCCTTGGTACTGGGCGTGCGGTTCAGTCTGAACGTGACGAAAAATCTGGTCAATCAGATCAAGGGCAGCCCATAATCGCTCCGAGATACTCGACAAGACCTACCGCTTGCCGCCGCTCGGAGTGGTCACCCTCGTCGTCGCTCTAGCGATAATCGTGGTGATCCCCGCTATCGTGGCCATGCCGGTCGCTGTCATGTCCTGGCCGGCCATCATGGCAAGCGCTGACCAGCAGGCTGATCGAGAATAGGGCGGTCATCAACGCGATCTTTTTTCGCACTTGCGTTCTCCTTGAGAATGTCTGCAACGGATGGAGTAAACGATCGTTCCATCGGCGGCGCGCAGATCGCTGTTGGGGAGGCATTCAATGGCAAATCTTCCAAGCTCGCCCGCAATCCCCGCAGATCAGGTGTGAGCCTGAGAACGCAACTGGGCGCTTTGCTCGCGCATGACGATCCGTTGACGGCAGCGTGCAACAGCATCGCGCATCTGGTGGCGTGGAACCAGCCGCTCTATCCGCTCTATCTCTGGTATCTAGTCGGCGGAAGCTGGTGGGTCAGCTTCTGGACCTTCCTGTCGACGCCGTTCTTCGCCAGCGTCCCGCTCGTCGCCCGCCGTCATGTGCTGCTTGGCCGGGCGCTGTTGCCGCTGACCGGAGTTGCCAATGGCATGCTCAGTGCGAAGGTCTTCGGCGCGGCTTCGGACGTCGATCTGTTCCTGATCCCTTGCGCGCTGATTACACTGCTCGGCTTTCGAGCCCGCGAATGGCGCACCATAGCAGCGCTGCTTTGCCTGATATTCGCCGCAAGTCTGACGGGCGACCATCTGGGCGCAACGCTCGGCCGCTTCACCCCGGATCAATATGTGCATTTTCGTCATCTCAACATTTACAGCGTCGTCGGCTTATCCGCAGTGGTGTTGTGGAGCCTGATCCGCGCGCGCATTGCGGAGCACCGTAAATCGGCGTGAGCGCGGCCATTCGACTGGAAAAACATCATTGGTCGCACGCCAGTGGGATTGTGTCGCGGTATGTCGCGCGGTTCATATTCGAGTAAGCAACTCCAGCGCTCCACGAGGTTCCCCGGCAACCGAGTGACCGCATGTCCGTATTCGATCTATTTTCCTTTGCTTCATCCGATCTGGCGATCGATCTCGGCACCGCCAACACCGTGGTCTATGTACGCAATCAGGGCGTGGTTTTCTCCGAGCCGTCGGTGGTTGCGCTGCAAACCATCAACGGGGTGAGCACCGTGCTGGCCGTCGGCGTCGACGCCAAGCTGATGATGGGGAAAACGCCCGATTATATCAAAACCGTCCGGCCCCTGCGCAACGGCGTGATCTCCGATCTCGAAGTGTCCGAGCAGATGATCAAGCACTTCATCCGCAAGGCCCAAGGGCAGCGCGGGCGGATGCGTGGCAGTCCCGAAATTGTCGTTTGCGTGCCTTCGGGATCGACACAGGTCGAGCGGCGGGCGATCCGCGATGCCGCATCCAACGCCGGCGCGCGCAAGGTCTGGCTGATCGACGAACCCATGGCCGCAGCCATCGGTGCCGACCTGCCGGTCACGCATCCGATCGGCTCGATGGTGGTGGACATCGGCGGCGGCACTACCGAAGTCGGCGTCATCGCCATCGGTGGGCTCGCCATGACGATGTCGGTTCGCGTCGGCGGCGACCGCATGGACGATGCCATCGTCTCCTACGTTCGCCGCAACCACAATCTGCTGATCGGCGAAGGCACGGCAGAGCGGGTCAAGCTGGAACTCGGCGCCGCGCGGCGGTGCGGAGATGGACCGGTGCCCACGGCGAAAATCAAAGGCCGCGATCTGGCGAAAGGCAGGCCGCGGGAAATATCCATCTCGCAGACCGAGATCATCGAAGCCCTGACCGAACCGGTCGGCCAGATCGTCGAAGCCGTCCGTGCCGCTCTGGAAAATACCGCGCCCGAGATCGC
>JAMFSI010000096.1 GCA_026225215.1 Sphingomonas palustris
CGCAGCACGGCGATGCTCGCCGAACGCATGATCTGGTATTCCTTGTCGGTCAGCGTCAGCGCCGGGGCGACGGTGATCGAATCGCCGGTGTGGACGCCCATCGGATCGACATTCTCGATCGAGCAGATGATGATGCAATTGTCATGGCGGTCGCGCACGACCTCCATCTCATATTCCTTCCAGCCGAGCAGCGATTCCTCGATCAGCACTTCGGTGGTCGGCGAGGCATCGAGCCCGCTGCGGACGATCTTTTCGAACTCGGCCTTGTTGTAAGCGACGCCGCCGCCGGTGCCGCCGAGCGTAAAGCTGGGGCGGATGATCGAAGGCAGACCGGTGCGTTCAAGCACCGTGAACGCCTCATCGACGCTATGCGCGATACCTGAGCGCGCCGATTCGAGCCCGATCTTGTCCATGGCGTCACGGAATTTCATCCGGTCCTCGGCCTTGTCGATCGCCTCGGCATCGGCGCCGATCATGATGCAGCCGTATTTCGCCAGGGTACCGTCGTTGAACAAGGCCAGCGCGGTATTGAGCGCGGTCTGCCCGCCCATCGTCGGCAGCACCGCATCGGGGCGCTCCTTTTCAATGATGCGTGCGACGATCTCGGGCGTGATCGGCTCGATATAGGTCGCATCGGCCATCTCGGGATCGGTCATGATCGTCGCCGGATTGGAATTGACCAGGACGACGCGATAGCCCTCCTCCTTCAACGCCTTGATCGCCTGCGTGCCCGAATAATCGAACTCGCAAGCCTGGCCGATGATGATCGGGCCGGCGCCGATGACGAGGATCGAGGAGATGTCTGTGCGTTTGGGCATTTTGCGCCTTTGGGGCTGGGGTATTTACGAAGGCTGTGGTCGAGAGCGGGCGGCCCGCTCGTCAGGCGCCGGTCAGTTCCGCGAAACGATCGGTCCAGAAGGTCTCACTTGCTGCCTTGGCTTCTTGCACAATGGGATCGGCATCCGCCATCGCCTGCAATTCACTCCGAAAAACCTCGGGCTGGAACTGGTGCATGGTACCGCCGAAATCCTGTGCCTTGGTCGACCAGGCCCCTTTTTCGATCATATGATCGACGAAGGCGACGGCAGCGGGCCGAGTCTTGCTCTTGACCTTGAAGCCAAAGCGACGGGTCGCCATCTGCATCTTGTCATCGATATTGTTGACCACTTCGGTGCGCGGGAAAAAGCGGCCGGCGATCACCAGATCCTGCGCGGCGCCACCCACGAAAAAGGCCAGGATGTTGGCTTCCAGCGGAGTCAGGTTTTCCTGAAGATTGGGGCTCATGACAACATCTCCACAAAACGGTCGAACAGGTAGAAGCTGTCCATCGGGCCGGGACTGGCTTCGGGATGATATTGCACGCTGAACGCGCGCTTGCCCTTGATCGCGATCCCGCAATTGCTGCCGTCGAACAGCGAGACATGGGTTTCCTCGATCGTGGCGGGCAAAGCGGCATTATCGACGGTGAAGCCGTGATTCATGCTGGTGATCTCGACGACATCGTCGCCGAGCCGCTTGACCGGATGGTTGGCGCCGCGATGGCCCTGGTCCATCTTGATGGTGCGGCCACCGGCGGCCAGGGCGAGCAATTGGTGGCCCAGGCAGATGCCGAACACCGGGATATCCCGCTCGAGCAACCCGCGAATCACCGGCACGGCATAGCTGCCGGTAGCGGCGGGATCGCCCGGACCGTTCGAGAGAAAGACGCCATCGGGCTTCAGTGCGAGCAACTCGTCTATGCCGATTTCCGCTGATACAACGGTAACCTGTGCGCCAGACTGTACCAGGTTTCTGAAAATATTGTCCTTCGCGCCGTAATCGATCGCCACGACATGCGGACGCGGCGAATGCGGGCCCGATGAAAGCTTAGGGGGAGCAAAGCCCTCACCCAGCGCCCAGACGCCACCCTGCCATTCCTGCTGCTCGCGCCGGGTGACGATTTTGGCAAGGTCCATGCCCAGCAGGCCCGGCCAATCCCGCGCTTGGGCCAGCAATTTGGGCACGTCAAAACTGCCGCGCGGATCATGCGCGATCACCGCATTCGGCGCGCCGGACAAACGAATGCGCCGGGTGAGCGCGCGGGTATCGATCCCGGCCAGACCGATCTTGCCTTGCGCTTTCAGCCATTCGCCAAAGCCGCCATGCGAGCGAAAATTCGACGGCGCGGTGACATCCTCGCGGACGATGCAGCCCACCGCGCCATCGGCGCGCGACTCGAGATCCTCGTCATTGACGCCGACATTGCCGATATGCGGGAA
>JAMFSI010000097.1 GCA_026225215.1 Sphingomonas palustris
AGCGCGCCCAGCTGGCTGTGGCGCTGGACAGCTGGAAGCAGTTGGTCGACGAATTTCCCAAGGTCAAATGGGAAGAGGACCGCGGCGACCGGGAGGCCATGGGTTCCATGAGCCACCGCCTCGTCGTCCGCGAGGGGATCGGCGTGGTCGGCGCGATCACGCCCTGGAATTTCCCGCTCTATGTAAACGCCGAAAAGGTGGTCTCGGCGCTTCTGGCCGGCTGCACGGTGATCCTGAAGCCCGCCCCCGACACCCCCGGCTGCGGCGCTATCTTCGGCGAGCTGGCGATCGAGGCCGGCTTCCCGCCCGGCGTGCTCAACGTCATCACCGGCGCCGACCCCGCCATGGCCGGCGAAATGCTGGTGACGGATCCACGCGTGGACCTGATCACCTTCACCGGCTCGACGGCCATCGGCAAGCACATCATGAAGGCCGGCGCAGAGACGCTGACCCGCGTCTTCCTGGAGCTCGGCGGCAAGTCGGCCATGATCATCCTCGACGATGCGCCCAACTTCGCCATGAATGTGGCCCAGTCGATCCTCGTCTTCCACGCCGGGCAGGGCTGTGCGGTGCAGTCGCGGTTGCTCGTGTCGAAGGCGCGCTACGCCGAGGCGCTCGAGATCCTGAAGAAGACCTATCAGGCGTTCGAGAACAAATGGGGCCACTTCGACGATCCCGCCTGCTCGATGGGACCGGTCGTTTCGAAGAAGCAGATGGAGCGGGTCAAGAGCTATATCGATCTCGGCCTCGAGGAAGGCGCGACCTTGATCGCGGGCGGAAATCTTCGCCCTGACAAGGGCGGCGGCTGGTTCATCGAACCGACCTGCTTCGTCGATGTGACCAACGACATGCGCATCGCCCAGGAGGAAATCTTCGGGCCAGTGCTGGTGGTCATCCCCTTCGACGATGATGAAGATGCCATCCGCATCGCCAACGACAGCATCTATGGTCTGTCGGGGGGCGTTTGGTCGGGCAGTCTCGACCGGGCGATGAAGGTGGCGAACCGCATTCGCACCGGCACGATCGGCGTCAACGGCGGCGCGCCGATCAATGGCGACTTGCCCTTCGGCGGTTACAAGCACTCCGGCATCGGTCGTGCCTGGGGTATCGAGGGGATCGAGGAATATCTCGAAACCAAGATCATCGGCTGGCGAGAATAGAGCTACCGTAAAATCTTCCCCCTCTGGGGCTACCGGGTTCACACTTTCTTGCTTTGAGATTTTTCTCCCTCTTCTCAAAGGGATAAATTATCCGTCATTCCGGCGAAGGCCGGAATCCAGTCCGGCCTAACCGATTGATGATAGGTGGGTTTCTGGATCCCGGCCTTCGCCGGGATGACAAAGAACGAATGTATGAATAGGATAGCCGCAGAGGGGGGAGGATTTTGGACGGCTTCGCGAAAAACGAAGCGCCAGTTGCCCGCTCACCCCTTTGCCATTTCACTCAAAAGCCGTTCGAAATAGCCGATCGTCTTTAGCAGCCCCTCCCGCAGCGGCACCGTCACATCCCAGCCCAGCTGCTCGCGCGCCTTGGCGATATCCGGGCGGCGTTGCTTGGGATCGTCCTGCGGCAACGGCAGATGGCGGATTTGCGAAGCGCTGCCGGTCAGTTCGATCACCAGCCCGGCCAGCTCCAGCATGGTGAATTCGCCGGGATTGCCGAGGTTGACCGGCCCAGTGATCCCATTGGGCGAGGCCATCATCGCCAACAGGCCCTCCACCAGATCGTCGACATAGCAGAACGAGCGGGTCTGCTCGCCATCACCGTGGATGGTGATGTCCTCGCCGCGCAGGGCCTGGACGATGAAATTGGACACCACCCGCCCGTCGTTGGGATGCATATGCGGGCCATAGGTGTTGAATATCCGCACCAGTTTGATCGCCACGCTATGCTGGCGGTGATAGTCGAAAAACAGCGTTTCGGCGCAGCGTTTGCCTTCGTCGTAGCAGGAGCGTGGACCGATGGGGTTCACATTGCCCCAATATTCTTCGACCTGGGGATGGATTGCGGGATCACCATAGACCTCGCTGGTCGAGGCCTGGAGGATCGGCACCCGCAGCCGCTTGGCCAAGCCGAGCATATTGACCGCGCCGACGACGCTGGTCTTGATCGTCTGCACCGGATCGAACTGGTAATGCACCGGTGAGGCCGGGCAGGCGAGATTGTAGATTTCATCGACCTCGACATAGAGCGGAAAGGTCACATCGTGGCGCATCAGCTCGAAGCCGGGATGATCGAGCAGAGCGGCGACATTGGCGCGGGTGCCGGTGAAGAAATTATCGACGCAGAGCACATGATGCCCGCGTTCGATCAGCCGGGCGCAGAGATGCGAGCCGATGAAGCCGGTGCCGCCGGTTACCAGCACTCGCTTTTGAATGGCATAGCGCGGGCGGTGTTCGGTCAGCGACACTCGGTAATCCCCCTCGAAAGCACTAGCAAGCCGGGGCCGCTAGCAAAATCAACACTCTGGCAATAGTTCTGGCAATAGTTCTGGCATTACATCTGGCGGCGGCTCCAGCCAGGTGCATAACGGCTGTCATCCCAGCCGATCGAGGCCTTGAACTCGGAAATCCGCGCGGCGGCGGCGCTGGCGGCGGGGTCGAACAGCAATTCCACCGCATCGGCAAGCCGTTCGCTATCACCCAGCCACGCCAATTCCCGCGAACCTGCCACCAGCCGCCGCCAATGGATTTCATCCGCCATCATCGCCATCGCCTGAGCAATCCCGGCGATCGAGCCATTTTCGATAACATAGCCATTCACGCCATTGCGCACCAGCGCATCGCGCGCGCCGACCGCGCTCGAGACGATCACCGGCAGATGCAAGGCCAGCGCTTCGTTCACCACCAGCCCCCATTGCTCCACCGTGCTCACCAGCGTCAGCGCCAGCGCATCGGCGAGCAGCCGCGATACTGCTTCGGCCCCGAGAAAACCGGGAAAGTCCACCTTGTCGGCGATGCCCAGCGCCGCGATCCGCATCCGCATCGCCGCTTCTTCCGGGCCAGCGCCGACCAGCACCAAGCGATGCGCGCGCTGGCCAGCGGTGGCGCAATAAGCGCCATAGCCTTCGATCAGTTCGAGCAGATTCTTCTTCTCGACGAAGCGTCCGACGAAGATGAAATGGCGTTGTTCATGGCGCGTGCCCTCTGGTGCCGGGACGCCGCCGCCCTGCGCCAGCACCCGCGCCAGCCCCACCCCATCGTAGCCCGGCAGCACCGGACGCCGGCGAAAGCCGAGAAAACGGAAATAGGCCATGTGTCGTCCGGCGCCGACCACGGCGGCGCGATAAGGCGCCAGTGCCAGCGCTTTGCCCAATTCCCGGCTGACCCGGCGCGGCATATCGTCGAATTTGGATTCGCTGAACACCACCACATACACCCCCCACAGCCGCAACAGCCATGCCAGCAGGATGATATCGATCTCGTTATAGCCCACCCCAAGGCAGACCATGCGGCAGCGACGAAGCAGCCGGAACTGGCGCCACAAGCGGCGCAACGGCGCGATCGCTTCCCAGGATTCGCCTGGAAACAGGGTGAGTTTACGCGCGCCCGCAACCTCGCCCGAAGCCGCCCAGGCATAAGTGATCGATGTCGTCGCCACCTCGACCGCGATGACTTCGGCGCGCCCGGACAACCGCCTGGCCACAGCTTCGCAGCGGTCGACATGATAGGCCGCGAATTGGGACCAGAGCAGGGCCACTTGCGGAAGGCTTGACGAGGGCATGCGTGGCCGTGGGTAGCCGGGACCGCAGGTTAGGCAAGGCTTAAGTGTCTGGTTCGCATTCGGGTTTTTGGAATTTCGGACGCGGTCCGGGGTATCTGGCCTTGCCGCGCCGCGACAAGTGAAGCATCAAGCCCGCCATGTACGATGTCGTCCTCATCCTGGCCGCGCTGATCTTTTGCGCGGTCAGTTTCTGGTATGGGCGCAGCGGCTATTTCAGCATCTATCATCCATTCACGCTGTATCTCGCGTTTCACGGCTTTCTGTTCGTGTTTCGGCCGATCGTCGCCCGGGCGCTCGATTTTCGCTTCATCTATCTGCTGTACAGCTTTTCCCCGACTCAGGCGGACAAGATCGAAGCGATCCTGATCTCGACGCTGGGAATGCTGAGCTTTGCGTTTTGCTGTTTTCGCCACGGCAATGTGCCGATGCGCTTCAATATCGACAGGATCACTTTTACCGAGCGCAGGCTGCTGCTGCCGGCGTTTCTGGCGATGGCGGCGATCTGTTTCCCCATCGGATTTTATTCGCTGATCAAATTGTGGCACGATTCCAATAACGACACGGCGCTGGCCTCGATGGCGATCGACAAAGCCACCCAGATCCGCATCAATACCGAGGGAAATGGCTATTTGAAGGAGGCGCAGCTGATGCTGGCCTCATGCGGGGCGATCCTGGCATGGTTGTTCCGCTTTCGCTTGCTGGCGTTGCTGCCGCTGGCCACTTTCGTAGTCGTCCGCGCTGGGACCGGTGGACGCGGGCCCTTTGTGGCAGCTGCAGCGACACTGGGCCTGCTGTGGCTTTACGACCGACGCCAAAAGCTGCCTTCGACGAGCGCTCTGCTTGGTCTGGTGCTGGTGATCGCGGCCTTCAATGCCGTCGGCGCCGATCGCGGGCGGGCTATCCGCCAGTGGTTCGGAACCGACAACACTGCAGACCGGCAAGATGGCGCCAGCGTGGAACTGCGACCGCTGGAAGGGATGGATTTCGCCAATCTCGAATATCTCGAATATCTGGTCTATGCGATCCCGCAACGCACGCACAGCTACTCATGGTTTACCGAGGAATTACAGCTTTTTACCGAACCGATCCCCCGCGAATTATGGCCGGGCAAGCCAGTGGGGCCACCGATCCAGCTGTTCAATCTGTTCGACTATGGCAGTCCGATCGGCATGACCGCGAGCTTACCGGGCCTGGGCTGGGCGGGGGCGGGCTGGGCCGGCGTGGTCTTCTGGTGCGGCTTGTGGGGCTATGGGTTGGGCTGGATTTACCGCAAATTCGCCAACGGTTCGCAGACCGCGTTTCAGACGATTGCCTATATGACCTTATTGTCGTCGCTGATCGTGGCGTACCGCGATGGTGGTCTCGTCACGGTGGCGCGGCAGAATATCTTTTTCATGGCGCCGATCCTGTTGTGGCTGGGCTTCGCCAGGGGGTTCGGGGTGCGTTCTGCGGCACAGGTGCGCCGGATGATCGATGCGCGTGACCGCCTGCCAATGTCGCATCAGCAGCCGGCGCCCGGCCTTCCTTTGGCCCTCAGCCTGCCTCCGGCAGTCAAGAGGCGGCACGCGACACTGGCTGCTGAACGCAGAGCCCGGCCTCAGGGTGGCAGTTGAAATGCGGGGAAAGGATCAGGATTTCTTCGACTGGACCGATTTCTGCCGCGCGATGGCTGCATTTCTGGTTACTGTAAGCCATGTCCGCGATGTGCTGATGAGCGATTGCGGAGGGCAAAAGGCCTGGACGCCCTTTTATACGCTGACCGGTTTCGGCCATTCGGGCGTGATCGTGTTCTTCGTGCTCAGCGGCTTCTGGATCAGCCGATCGGTATTACGCCGCATCGAAGATAAGGCATTCTGGCCTGCCTATCTGATTGACCGTTTGTCACGCCTGGGCATCGTGCTGGTGCCTGCGCTCGTCCTCGGCGGTATACTCGACGAGGTCGGGATAGGCTTGCTTCATTTGCCGATCTATCAAGGGCACTCGGGCGCCCACAGCCTTGTGGAAAATAGCACCGATACGCTCACTCTGCCGACTCTTTTAGGCAATTTGCTGTTCTTGCAGAGAATTGTAGTCGGCACTTGGGGCTCGAACGGACCGCTCTGGAGCCTGGCCTTTGAATTTTGGTTCTATATCTGGTTTCCGGCGCTAGCGCTGCTGATCCGCCAACGCCGGATATCACTCGCCTTGCTGGCGTTGCTGATCGGCTTGCTGAGCCCTGCGCTCTACGTGGGGTTTGCCAGCTGGCTGGTAGGCTTGCTGCTGTTATTGTGCATCGATGACGCATCGGTCCCAGTCAGCCGGTTTTACCTGCCGCTGGCCGCCGGTATGTTCGCGGCGGTACTGCTGATCGGTTCGGCTGAGGTGCCACTGGCAATCAGCTTTGGGCTGCTGCTGCTAGCGATGTCCCGAACGGCTTTACCTTTTCCTCGAGTGATGGAGCCATTGGCCCGCTATGGCCGAACTTCGAGTTTTTCACTCTACGCTATCCATTACCCGGTCATCGCACTCGTCGGAGGCTGGTTGGCCAGGCAAGGGCGCCTGGCACCAGGGACGGAAGCGCTGCTCCTGGTGCTGGCGCTAACGGCGTTCTGCCTGTTTATCGGTTGGATATTTTCTCGCGGCACCGAGGCCTATACGCAGCCGCTGCGCGGTTGGCTGCGCCAACGGTTCCTGGCCCCGCTATCGACGGGCGGTTCGGCATGACAAGCGCCGTAGCGCGCTGTTCGTGCCCAACTGACCGCCCGTGAAGGTCGCCGTCGTTCATCCCGGCACGCAGCATAGCTGGCAAACCGCGCTGGCACTGCAAGAGCTGGACCGGCTCGCCTGGTATGCTACCTCGATCTTCTACCAGCCGGACCGCTGGCCTTATCGGCTGGAGCGCTGGTTGCCCAGCGCGGCGGGGGCAAGGCTGGCCCACGAATTTCGCCGCTTTGCCCAACCCCGGCTCGACCCCACGCTGGTGCGAACCGTCGGCCTGGCCGAATGGGCCGAGCGGCTGGCGGCGCGCGCCGGTTGGCGCGGGCTCGCTCAGCGGATCGATCGCCTGGGCAACCGCAGCTTCGTCCGCCAGATCGCCCGCGATCTGGGCAGCCCGCTGCCCTTCGCGGTATGGGGCTATAATGGCAGCGCGCTGTCCACCTTTGAGCTGGCGCGTGAATTGGGCCGCCCCCGCATCCTCGACCGCACGATCGGCGATTACCGTACTTATAATGCGCTGATGGACGAGGTCGCCGAGCGCTACGGCGAATGGTTCCTGCCCGAAGATCGCCGCATTGCCCCCGAACATATCGCGCGCGATGACCGCGAATATGCGCTGGCCGACCGCATCGCCGTCGGGAGCGCCTATGCCGCCGAGACCATTCGCGCGCATACGCCGCCCGACATCGCCGCCAAGCTGACGGTGCTGCCCTATTGCTTCGATGAGGCGTTGTTCGGGGCGATGCCCGCCCCCGTGCCGATCCCCGCTAGCGAGCCGGTGCGCCTGCTGTTCGTCGGGCAAGCGCATCCGCGCAAGGGCATCCACCACCTGCTGGAGGCCATCGCGCGGATTCCTCCCTCGGCGGCCACTCTCACCATCGTCGGCGAGTTGCGGGTGCCGCGCGCGGTCTTTGCCCGGCATGCCGATCGTGTCCACTATCTGCCCAGCGTGCCGCGCGCCGATATGCCGGCGATCATGGCGCGCCATCATCTGCTGGTGTTTCCCAGCTATTTCGAGGGTTCGGCGTTATCGTTGCTGGAAGCGCTGGCGGCGGGGCTGGCGATCGTCCAGACCCCTGCCGCCGGCAACGGGGTGAACGCGGCTTGCGGCCTGATGCTGGCCCGGCCCGACACCGAACTGCTGCATACAGCGCTGCTCGACGCGATCGGCGACCGCGCCCGGCTGCAGGAGTGGCGCCTCGCCGCACAAGCCGAAGCGCGGCGCTACAGCTTCGCTCGCTATCGCGATAATATCGTGGGATTGCTGGCAGGGATGGGCCTTTACTGATCCGATCGCCGCTCTATCGCGATATCCCGCTTCCCCTCCCCCGACCCAGCCGCAACTGCCCGAACAGTTCCCCGCCATAGCGCCACGAAGCGGCGGCCACACCGCGCGGAATCACGCCGATGCGGCTGCCGAGCCGCCACACGCAGCTGACCATCGCCGCCTCCTGCAGCACCAGAGCGCAGGCCATGCCGATCGTCCCCATCCGCTGTTGCAGCAAAGCCCCGATGCCGAGCGCCAGCGCCCCGGAGCCCAGAAAGAAATAGGAAAAGCCGGCATGGCGATTGATCGCCATTATCAGGTTCGACAGCGGCACCCAGGCAGCGTTGAGCAGCATCGCCGTGACCATCAGCGCCAGCAGCAGAAACGAGGGATGGACCAGATGATGCGTCCAGATCGCAATGAACGGCAGGCCCAGCGCGAGGATGGCGATGGCGGCGGGCACGACCAGCAAGGCTGTGGTCAGGAGATTGAGCAGCACCAGCCGATCCATGCCCACTCGGTCCTCAGTCGCGGCAAGCACGGTGTAGCGCGGCATCGATGCGAAATTGAGGCGAAAGGCGAATTGCAGCGCGGTGCGGCTCAGCGTGCGCACGGCGGTAAAGGCGGGCACTGCGGCCGGCCCGCTGATCGCGCCGATCACGACCACCGCGCCCTGGATCGTCACCGCATTGGCGCCCGGCAGCACCAGCGCCGCCATGGCGGGGGCGAAGAGTTCGCGCAATTCACCGCGATCGATCCGCCAGGGCACATGCCGCAGCCAGCCGCCGCGGCTGAGAACGTAGCTGTTCAGCGCCACGGAACCAACCAGTCGGGCGAGGAAATAGGCCCAGGCGACCGCTGTCAGCCCGTAGCCAAGGCTGGCGGTGACCAGCGCGCAAGTGGCCTCCGCCAGAATGATGGTATGGTGGATGGTCATGGTTCGGGCATAGGCGTCGACGGCGCGTGAGGCGGCCATCGGGCTTTCGTTGACCAGTGCGATAAAACCATAGCCCAGCATCAGCCAGACCGTTTCCGCTGCCCGACCACCCGTGGCCACTTGCGCAAAATCGAGCGAATGCGGGAAAATCACCAGCAGCACAAACATCATAGCGCCCGCAATTGCCGCGCCGGTCACGAGCATGATCAGCCGCAACGAGGCATAAATGGCGCGAGCGCGGGCCAATTCGCCGCGCGCGGCAGCAGCGGTCATGCTATTGCCGCCCGTGGACGACAGGCCGAAATCGGCGAGGCCCAGCGACGACGGGATCGTGAACAGGATCAGCCAGGTGCCGTAACCCGCCAGCCCCCAATGCGCGGTGAACACCGGCAGTGCGATCAATTGCACCCCTAGCTGGATGAACTGGCCATAATAGCCCGCCAGCGTGCCGGCCACGATCCGGTGGGACATGAGCGCATTCCAACGCGGCATGCTTACGCCGCGCTGCTCAGCGGCGCCACGACGGCGGGCTCGTCGCGAGATATCCGCACCAGTTCGTGCTCCAACCGGTCGATGATACGGCTCCGAGCCCAACGTTCCTGGGCGCGGCGCTGGCCGGCTTGCCCCAGCATCTGCCGACGTTCGGGATCGTCAACCAGCTCGCAGACAGCGCGCGCCAGGCTGGCGGCATCGCCGGGCGGCGTGACCAAGCCGCAGCCTTCGACCTCATCGGCAAGCCCGGTGCCGTCTTTCGCCGTCGCGATCACCGGGCGTCCTGAGGCCAGCATATTGGTGAGCTTCGAGGGCAGCACCAGATCGGCCGCGCTGGGGATCTGTGGCAGCAGGTGAACGCTGGCCATGGTCAGCAGCTCACGCATCCAGCCAGATGGTTGCAGATCCTGGAACTGGACATTGGCCAGCCCGGCGGCCAGCGCCTCGAGCCGGGGGCGATTTGGGCCCTGGCCGCAAATGACCCAGGTGATGTCACGGCGATGCGCCGCCAAGCGAGCGGCTTCGATCAGGATCTCGATGCCCTGCTTATTAGCGATACTGCCCGAATAAAGCGCGACATGCGTGTTAGCGAGGCCCCAGTGGTCGCGCAGGCCCCCATCTTCGCGGGCATCTGCGCCGGCATGGAGCTCTTGCAGCAGCAACTCGTCGGCCCAGTTGCGGATTTGCACGACACGCCCCGCTGCGACGCCCTTGCCCACCAATCTTTCGCACATCTGCGGAGAGATCGTCGATATCCGATCCGCCAGCCGCAGCAGGCGGGCTTCGCAAGCCTGGGCCCAAATCGCCAGCGCGCCACGAGGCCTGATCAGCCCGGTAGCGAAGGCCGCCTCGACTTCGAAATCCTGGACATGCACCCACAGCTTCGCGCCCGCCAGCCGCGCCGCGAGCCACGCCACCGGCAGGCTGAGCAGGGCCGGGACCACGCAGATCACCACTTGTGGGCGAGCAGGCTTCCGGCGCAACGCCAGCCGCAATGCCGGCCCCAGCGCAGCGGCGGCAAAGCTGGCGAGGTGCATGATCCGGCGCCCGCCGTTGGGCTGGGCCGGGACGTAATGCGGGCAGCGGGTGATGGCGACGCCACGCTCGATGGCACGGTGCCAGCCCCGCTTGCGATAGGCGAGATAAATGCTCCACTCGGGATAATACGGCTTACCGACAATCACCTCGATGTGATGACCTCGCGCTACCAAAACCTCCGCCATATCGGTGGTGTAGCGAGCGATACCGATTTCCTCGGGTGCGTAATTGATCCCGAGAATCGCAACGCGAAGGATATCACCGCTTACCATGATCGGAACCCAATCGGAAAAAGCCGATCAACGCAAGATCACATGCTGTTTCGAATGAGCAGCGCCCATCCCGGACTAAGCGGCGTCCATTTTATCTCCATTTTGAACTCTTCTTCGAGCCCCGCGATTTTTAAATGTTACCAAATGTTCCTAAGCTGAAAAGGGTCCCGATCTGCGGGAATGCGAGCCGTGGGGATGGGGGCGATGCCCGCTGGAGCGCCCGAAATAAGCGCAAGGAATGAAATTTTGACGGCCACAAATGACAAATCATTTGAAGGTTGCGATGATAACTCGAATATCGAGCTTAATTTCGCTGGATTGCAAAAATAAATCAAATTAATTAAGAAAAATATCGAACTTTTATTGCAAAATTCAAATAATTCTGCCGAAATGAATGCCGACGCCGCAGCGCATTTGACCAAGCCGACCGCACGAGCCTTAGGCATCTATGGCAATCGTCGTCGCAGGGCGAAATGGTTTGGCCCCGACTTGTTTGGGGAGCCAGCCTGGGACATTTTGCTCGACCTGTTCATTGCCACCGAAACCGGAAAACAGATCTCGGTTACCAGCGCCTGTATCGGTGCGGCGGTTCCCTTGACGACCGCGCTCCGCTGGCTGGCGATGCTGGAAACCCGTTGCTTGATTGTGCGAGAAAACGACGACAAGGACGCGCGCCGGAGCTATGTCCGCCTTTCGGATCTGGGTCGGGAACTGATGACCCAGTATCTCTCAGGCGCTTGACCAAACCCGATTTACTTTGAACCGGAACGACTTCTGCATCACAACCGTGCCGGCCCATAAGTCAGATGGGTGGTGGCTCCCCACGGATTCGCCATCCCGATAGGAGACCGGCCCGCCCGAATAAAAGCGTGGCCCATTTAGATAAAAGATGCACCAAATCGGTTGCAATTGCGATCGAGCTGTCAGCCGGTTGCCGCCAGATAATGCCGATAGGCATCGGCGATGCCTTCCTTCAGATCGATGCGGGGCTGCCAGCCCATTCCGCGCAGCAGGGAGGAATCGAGCAATTTGCGCGGCGTGCCATCGGGTTTGTCGAAATCGTGGACGATAGCGCCGGAATAGTCGGCGACCGCCATCACGATCTGGGCCAGTTCGCGAATGGTTATGTCGGCGCCGTAGCCCAGGTTGACGTGGCTTTCCCCCGAATAGTTCCGGAGCAGAAACAGGCAAGCGTCGGCACAATCGTCTGCATGCAGGAATTCGCGCCGCGGCGTCCCGCTGCCCCAGATTTCCACCGGGCCGCCGCTGCGTTTGGCCAAATCGACCTTGCGGATCAGCGCGGGCAGCACATGGCTGGTGGCCGGATCGTAATTGTCGCCCGGCCCGTAAAGATTGGTCGGCATCGCCGCGATACAGTCGAAGCCATGCTGGCGGCGATAGGCCTGGCACAGCTTGATCCCGGCGATCTTGGCCACCGCGTACCATTCGTTCGTCGGCTCGAGCGCGCCGGTGAGCAGTGCATCCTCGGTGATCGGCTGATCGGCAAATTTTGGATAGATGCAGGAGGAACCGAGAAACAGCAGCTTTTGCGCGCCGCTGCGCCAGGCAGCATCGATCAGATTAGTCTCGATCATCAGGTTTTCGTAGAGGAAATCCGCCGGAAAGCTGTCATTGGCGAGAATCCCGCCGACCCGGGCGGCGGCGATGATCACGACATCGGGGCGATGCTGGGCGAGCCAGCCACGAACCGCGCCCTGCTCGCGCAGATCGACCTCGCTGCGCGTCGCGGTCAGCACCGTGCAATTCTCGCGCGCCAGCCTGCGGACGATGGCGGAACCAACCATGCCACGGTGGCCCGCAACAAAGACGCGCTTGCCTGTCAGATCGAACAGCATCGTTCCCCCCTAGCCTGCGAGTTTTCGGTAAATCGCCGCATATTCCGCCGCACAGCGTTGCCAGCTGAACTGCGCCGCACGCGCCCGACCGGCTTCGCGCAGTACCTTGGCGTAGCCGGCGTCGCTCAGCACGCGCGCGATACCGACGGCAAGCGCCTCCGGCGCCGGGCCCGGGGCATAGCACGCGGCATCGCCGCAAACCTCGGGCACCGATGCCTGCGCCAGCGCGACCACCGGGCAACCGGCGGCCATCGCCTCCAGCGGCGGAATGCCGAAGCCCTCATAGGTCGAGGGATAGATCAGGCAAGCAGCATGGCGGTACCAAGCCGCCAGCGCGGTGTCGCCGACCGACACTTGCCGCACCTGCCGGGTCAAAGCGGCCTCGGCGATCATCTGCTGCTCCGCCGACGTGAACGGACCGCCCCCGATCGCGACCAGATCGAAGTCGCGCACCACATCGGGCAGTGAGCGAAAGGCGCCGAAGGCCCCGGCGAAATTCTTGTAAGCGCGGGTGCGTTCGCCGACGTAAAGCAGATAGGGCCGGGGGTGCGGCCTCGGTGCCTCGGGTTGTCCCTCCCCAACAGCAAGGCCCGCAGCCAAGGGCACCACCGAGCTTTTACCCGCCGCATCGGGAAACAGCGCGATCAAATCCTGCCGCGTATGATGCGAGACGCAAGTAATCCAGTCGGCGCGCGCGATCGCCTGGGCCTTCCAGCCGATCACCGGATCGTCGGCAAAGCCAGGGTCCAGTTCATGGATCATGTCATGCATCGTAATCATCAGCGGTAGATCCGCCGGGGCAGGATTGGCAGGCGAATAATAGGTCTGATGCACCAGCCGCGCGCAATCCAAACGCGCGGCCAGCCTGGTGATCGCAGCGGGCATGCGCCGGGCCGCAGCAACGCCGAGGCGCGCGGAAATGCGGCGCTGACCGGCGGGAAAGCAAGCGGCGGGCAGATCGGCGAGCAACTCATTGATGTGCCAGGGCGCGAAAATACCCGGCTCCACCCCGGCTCCGGGCAGCGCGCGGACAAGTTCGACGAACATCCGCGAGATCCCCCCGACACTCTGGCGCAGAAAAATATCCGCGTCGAACATGACACGCAGATCCTGGCACCTCACGGCCTGGCTGCGTCCGACGGAAGCCACAGCAATTCGCTGAGCGCAGCATGATCCGCTTCGGTCAGCGAGCGACGCGCAGGGCGCAGTCGTGCCATCAGTTGGCCAGGTCGTCCGCCGTGCCAGCGAAAAGCTCTTGGCGATATGGCGCGGTCAGTCAGCATATGCAGGCCGCGATGGCTCAACAGGGTGAGGCCGAGCCGCCCGGCAATGGCCGCCAACGTATCGCTGCGGTAAAAGGCGATGTGCTGGCCAGTGTCCTCGGCATAGTACCACCAGTCTTGCGGTGGTTCGCCCGCGTATAACTCGGTGGTGAAGATCAGCGTGCGCGTGCCGGCGGCAGCCAGCGTCCCGGAGATGAAATCGAGCGGGTCTCGCAGATGTTCGAGCACCTCGATCGCGGTGACGGCGATGCATGGCTCGCCAGGCACCAGTTCGAAACCGCGTGCGAGGCTATTTTCGGCATGGGCATCGGCCCAGCGAAAATCGAAGCCACGATCGCGCATCAATCGTACCAGCAGCCCGAGGCCGCCACCCTGGTCGAGATAAGGCCCGCGCGCCGCACCGAGCAGCGGCAACAGCCCCTCGAGCCGGCCGGCAATTCCGAGATTTCGGGCTACCAGCCCGGTGTCGAGTGCCGCGATCGCCTGGTCATAGGCCTGCGCCAGCCAATGCGGATCGCGCACCTGCAGGAAACCGCAACCGGCGCAGAAATCCACGGGCGCAGGATGGGTTCTCAGAAAAACCCGCGTGAACACCTCGTGCCGCGATTGCGAACAGATCGGACATAGCGAGATTGATGCGCGCGATATCCGCGTTAGAGCCGTAAAATCGGTCGCTGCTTTCTCGCACGACGCTTTAGCGGACATGCGAGACGGATTCGCGCGTCAGCAGGTCGATATCGGCCAGCACCATTTCGCGGGCGAGTTCGCGCGCACCCGTCGTCGCTTGCCAGCCCAGTTTCTGCCGCGCCTTGCCGGCGTCGCCCACTAACAGATCCACCTCGGTCGGCCGAAAATAGCGCGGATCGATCGCTACCCTGAGCTTGCCGGACTTGCGGCAATAGCCCTTCTCGTCCGAGCCCGCGCCCTGCCACTCCAGTTCGATGCCGGCATCGGCAAAAGCCCATTCGGCAAAGCTCCGCACGGGTGTGGTGGTGCCGGTGGCGAGCACATAATCGTCGGCTTCGTCCTGTTGCAGCATCAGCCACATGCCTTGGGCATATTCACGAGCATGGCCCCAATCGCGCCGGGCATCGAGATTGCCGAGATAAAGCACCTCCTGCCGCCCGAGGTGGATCGCCGCCGCCGCACGGGTGATCTTGCGGGTCACGAAGGTTTCGCCGCGCAGTGGACTTTCGTGATTGAACAGAATGCCGTTCGAGGCATGCAAGCCATAGGCCTCGCGGTAATTGACCACGGTCCAGTAGGCATAGAGCTTGGCGGCGGCATAGGGGCTGCGCGGGTAGAAGGGCGTGGTCTCGCGCTGCGGCACCGCCTGGGCGAGCCCGAACAGTTCGGAAGTGGAGGCCTGATAAAAGCGCGTCCGCTGTTCCAGCCCCAGAATACGGATCGCTTCGAGCAGGCGCAGCGTCCCCAGACCGTCCGCATTGGCGGTATATTCCGGCGTTTCGAAGCTGACCTGGACATGGCTTTGCGCCGCCAGATTATAGACCTCGTCAGGCTGGGTTTCCTGGACGATGCGGATCAGATTGGTCGAATCGGTCATGTCGCCATAATGCAGCGTCAGGCGGGGATTGGGCTGATGCGGGTCTTCGTAGATATCATCGATGCGGCCGGTGTTGAACGAGGACGAGCGCCGTTTGATGCCATGCACACGGTAGCCCTTGTCCAGCAGCAACCGCGTCAGATAAGCGCCATCCTGGCCGGTCACACCGGTGATGAGCGCGGTTTTCACCGCCATACAATCGACCATGCCTGCGGTGAGCCCCCCGGCCTGTATTTCGCGCCCTTCGCGAAAGGCTAGCGGATCAACGGATCAAGGCAAGGTCAATCCTGACCAGGCGTCAGTTCAGGGCGCTTTCTGGTCATGCTTCGGCACGGTGAAGGTGCCCGAGACCCGCCCGCCCGGTCCGGAGTCGGTGGTGGTCAGGTGCGTGTTGAGATCGATCACCAGCCTGCCACTGTGCTGGACATCGCCGGTGCCGCGCTGGACCGTGACATGCCCGACCATGGTAATGATCCGCGCGTTGAAATCATACGTGGCGACATCGCCGCGCGCGGTTTCATCGGCACGCGTGACCAGAACCCCACCGGTGGCATCGAGCCGCTGGATCTGCATCGAGCCATTGTTGGTATAGGCAACGACCGCACGCGGCGAATGCATCGTCAGATCGCCCTGAGTGATCACGACATTGCCCGACAGATTCACCCGATTGATCTTGTCCTGCAATTCGATGCGATCCGCCTCGTAATTGACCGGGGCATTGCTGTCATGCGGCCCCAGTGCATCCGAACTGGATGCCGTGGCGGCGTTGCTGAGCGAGGCCGGTCCGGCCAACCCCGCCGCGATCAGCGCCATCATCGCCAGTCCGCTGCGAAAGCGGAAGCCGGAGCCAATGCGAAAACTGAGCTTCATTGCGGCCCCCTGAGCTTGCCCGGAACCATTCGCAGCCGCGCATGACCTTCCAGCGTGATGCTTTGGTCGGCCAGATTGGCCGATATCCCGTCGGAACTGAAAGTGCCAGAGGGAATGACACCCTGCACTCCGCCGGTACCGTAAGCATGCTTGGTCTTGAGATCGACGTCCACGCCGCTGGTCACCATATGATAGCCGTTCGGGCCCCAGAAATTGACCGGGCCATTGGCATGCATCGAATCATTGCGCAGATCGTAATCGCCGGTGGGCGCGGTCAGCCGCGCGGGCCCATCGTCCAGTTGCAGGCTGGCGTTGAGATGATCCATCGCCACGACCGGCTCGCGCGCCGAATGCTGCACGGCGTTCTCCGCCGTAACCGAAAACGGGCGCAGCTTGGTATCCAACCCGCGGTAGATGGCATTGGATACCTGTAGCCGTTCCTCGGTGACCGCCACCCGATTACGATCGAGCAGAAAGCTGATCTCGCTGCGCGGGAACAGCGGCGTCACCACCATCCCGGCCAGGACCACCCCTACCCCTGCCGGCAACAGCCCGCCCAGCAACATGACCACCCGGTCATGCATCCCACCGGGCGCGGCGAAGGCCCGACGCCGGTCACGCAGCTGATCGCCCTGGATAGTCACGCGGCTTTAATCACGCCGCTTCATGGCTAAAGATGTCGTGTTCAGGCCAGCCGGCGAGATCGAGATCGGCGCGGTGCGGCAAGAAGTCGAAGCACGCCTGCGCCAGACCGGTGCGACCCTCGCGCGCCAGCCGCTCGACCAGGATGGTGTGCATGGCGTGAAGATAGCGGACATCGCTGGCCGCATAGTCGCGCTGCGCCTCGGTCAGTTCTGGCGCGCCCCAGTCGCTCGACTGCTGCTGCTTGGACACTTCCTTGCCGAGCAATTCGCGCACCAGATCCTTCAGGCCATGGCGATCGGTATAGGTACGCACCAGCTTACTGGCGATCTTGGTGCAGAACACCGGCGTCGCGGTCACACCGAGATAATGGCGGATCGCGGCGAGATCGAAGCGGGCGAAGTGATAAAGCTTCAGTCGCGCCGGATCGGCCAGCACGGCGCGCAGATTCGGCGCCGCGAAGCTGGAGCCGGGCGCGAACCGCACCAGATGCTCATCGCCGCCGCCATCGGAAATCTGCAACAGGCAAAGCCGGTCGCGCGGGGTGATGAGCCCCATGGTTTCGGTGTCCACGGCGACCGGGCCAGGGGCCAGCACACCTTCGGGGAGATCTTCCTGATGGAGATAGACTGTCATATGGCAAAAATGCTTAGACGCATGGGCACGGCGAGGAAAGCCCCGCCGTGCATGAGGACGATGCGTTTATGGCCGCTGATAAAGTTCCCGAAAGCTGGCGCGCGGCACTGACACCGGTGCTCGACCAACCCAGCTCGCGCGAACTGGCGCATGCCCTGCGCGCTGCGGAGGCGGCCGGCAAGGTGATCTATCCCCCGCGCGGTCAGCGTTTGGCCGCGCTCGACATGACTCCGCTCGATGAAGTCAAAGTGGTAATCCTGGGGCAAGACCCCTATCATGGCCCCGGCCAGGCGATGGGGTTGAGCTTTTCGGTACCAAATGGCGTGCGAGTGCCGCCCTCGCTGATGAATATCTACAAGGAATTGCGCGACGACCTCGGCATCGCCCCGAGCAGGGACGGCGATCTGTCGCATTGGGCGCGCCAGGGCGTGCTGCTGCTCAACACCGCGCTGACGGTGGAGCAAGGCCAGGCCGGCTCGCATCGCCAATTGGGCTGGCCGCCGATCACCGGCGCGGTGCTCGCCGCCGTCGCCGCCAAGCCCGAGCCTTGCGTGTTCCTGCTGTGGGGTAGCCATGCGCGGCAGACCGCCGAAGCCGTGCCGGGGCTGAAGGGCTCGCACCATCTGCTGCTGACGGCGCCGCATCCGAGCCCGCTGTCGGCGCATAGTGGGTTTTTGGGGTGCCGGCATTTCAGCAAGGCCAATGCGTTTCTGGAGAAGCATGGGCGCGGGGCGATCGACTGGCGGGTGGAGTAGTGTCCTTCCGGGACGTGATCATACCAACCCAGATTTGAATAAACCCAACGGATAGGTTATATGGCGTAACTGTTGTCGTACACCGCGCCCATGGCTTCCGGTTTGTGATCTACACATTCGATCATGAACCGGCCCATGTTCATATCACCGGTCCTGGACAGGCAAAGATCAACCTTCTTGGCCCGGATCGTGTGCCGGAATTGATTTATAGCATCGGGATCAAACGGACCGATATGCGTCGTCTGCTGGCCGAGGTGACAGAACATCAGCTGCATTTCCTCGCGGAATGGGAGAAAATTCATGGCTCGCAAGGCTGATCTACAAGAGGCTCAACTTACCACTGCCGAAGCGCGCGGTAGCGAGTTGCTCGATACGGCCATGCGGGCTGCTGCGGCCCGCTATGATCGGGTGACGGGGCGGGTAACGCTCGATCTCACCAATGGCGGCGCCTACACCTTTCCGGCCCGGCTCGTGGAAGATCTTAATGGCGCCACGGATGATCAACTCGCAGAAGTTGAAGTCGACGGCCTGGGTTTCAACCTGCACTGGCCTGCCCTTGAGGCTGACCTCTATGTGCCTGCGTTGGTGTCGGGCATATTCGGCACCCGCGCCTGGATGACCCGCGAACTCGCGCGCCGTGCGGGTCTGGCAACATCACCGGCAAAGGCCGCCGCCGCGCGGGCGAATGGGGCAAAGGGCGGGCGCCCGCGCAAGGTGGCTCAAACTTGAAGGCAAGATGGGAGTTTGTGGCCGAATCTGACGTTTGACCCTTGTAAGCTATGGCAGCTTTCGCCCGTAATCTCGGTCATTCAGCGTGCCAGATTGGCTGCCTATAACTTGCCGGTCGTTCATCGCTTTGGGAATGCCCAAACCTGGGACTTTCCGGTCATTCGGGACCGCCGTTCTGAATCACCTTTTCAATCAGAAGCTGTCGTTCGTCGACCAAAGTGGCCCACCGCTAGCGGTCGATCGCAAACGACATTGCCGTACCTGAAAGGAGCCGTTCGCTATGTACGGCTGATCTACTAGCATGCACATTCTTCGATCGAGAGCGAGGTGGACGAATCTCACTACCGGCTAGCGCGAAGCGTAATCCGTGTCATTTCAGAGGGGCGACCCAGCCGGAGCGCGAACCCGGGCCACAGGGCTGTGCCATTGCTGACATATAGCGTCATGCCATCCACGTCGTAGCGACCAGATACGAAGCCCGCGTTGCCTTTCGCGACCAGGCGGTCGAGGCCAAGGATCATGCCGCCATGGGTATGCCCGGAAAGCTGGAGCGCAACGCCGCGTGCAGCTGCTCGCGCGGCATTACGGGGCTCATGGTCTAGCAGGATGATCGGTGCATCGGCGGCCGCCCCGGCTAGAGCAGCGGGAAGATCTGGTCCAGCTTGCCCATGTGCAGGCGCGGATAAATCGGTGACGCCCGCAAGAACGATCCGGGCCTGTTCGCGGCCAAGAATCGCATGCTCGTTGCGAAGCATAGTTATTCCCAGTTGGGTCAGATGTGTCATCCATCCTGCATAATCGAAGAAATATTCGTGGTTGCCCGGTATCGCGTAAACGCCATCTGGCGCATGAAGGTCGCCGAGGGGCGCAACGTCGTCACGACGCATTTCGACGGACCCGTCGATAAAATCTCCGGTAATGACGATGAGGTCCACTGATGAGGCATTTGCCCTCTCGACCATTGCCTGCGCCCAGTCTCTGGGAAACAGGCGGCTGACGTGAATGTCAGTCAGTTGCAGGATCCTGTACCCTTCGAACTGAGGCGGCAGACCCGCTATCTCGACTTCGACGTCTTTTACCGGCGGCACGCGCACCGCGTTCATAACGCCGATCGCGGCAAGCAGCGCCGCTGACCCTGCTACGGCGTACCGAACGCTTTCGCCGACGGCCGCGCCACCGGGTCGGATGACCGACAGTGTCATTGTTCCGATGTCGAGCAGGATCTGCGCGACTGCCAACAGCACGATGAAGCCGAAACCCCAGCTGAACATGATGACGATCGCGCGAGGAAACTCGGGCGCGAACACCGAACCCGAGGAAAGGCGGCTCCACAGATGATATTGCGATACGAACAGGAGCAGC
Source organism: Sphingomonas palustris (assembly GCA_026225215.1). Lineage (GTDB taxonomy): Bacteria > Pseudomonadota > Alphaproteobacteria > Sphingomonadales > Sphingomonadaceae > Novosphingobium > Novosphingobium palustris. The sequence goes on from JAMFSI010000097.1 coordinate 20,124, forward strand.
AAGGCGATCGCTCCTTTTCCCCAGAGCGGTATCGACAGCGGCCATAGCCATCGAACGATGACGAACAGGCTCGGAACTGTGAAAACGAGGTGAAAGATGACGAAGCCTCCGAAGAATAGCGGGCCCCGACGACGGCCAGGGCATCCGCTTACATAATATTGCCGACACTTTGGTGCACGTGGATCGGCAAATGATTCAAAGGAAGACCTTTGGATACCACCGGGTTACGCTCTGCATGCCTACGATTGTGGATTCGGCAGCCTGCCGGTTTCCAGCAAGGCTGTGCGGGCTATGCTCGCATTTGCAATCATCCAACCGGGATATTCGGGCCTCAGTTGACCTGCCTCGGCCAGCGACTGCAATTGGCCTTCGGACAAATTCAGATCGACAGCGGCCAAATTGGCATCGAGCTGCTCGATGCTTTTCACGCCCAGAATGACACTGGTGACAACGGGTTGATGGCGCAACCACGCCAAAGCGACCGCTTCCATCGAGGTTTCATGGGCCTTCGCCACGGCGTCGATCGCGGTGAGAATGCCCACGCCGGCTGCCTCGTCGACGGGTGGAAACGCGATCGTCTCGCGCCGCCCCTCCTTGCCATTGCGGTACTTGCCGGTGAGATAGCCGCCGGCAAGCGGGCTGAACACGATTAGGCCAAGCCCCTCGGCCTCCAGCATCGGCACGACCTCGCGCTCAATGTCCCGCCCGACGAGGGAATAATAGCCCTGATAAGACTGGAAGCGGTTAAGGCTCAGCCGATCCGCTATGCCCAGCGCCTTGCTCACCTGCCACGCTGCCCAGTTCGACAGACCGATCGAACGTACCAGTCCCTGGCGGACGAGGTCGTCAAGAGCGCGCAGTGTCTCCTCGACCGGCGTCGCCGGATCGAATCCGTGCATCTGGTACAGATCGATGTGATCGGTGCCGAGCCGCTTGAGACTGGTCTGGACAGATTCGATGATATGGTGCCGGGAACCGCCACCATCGTTAGGACCAGTCCCGGTGACATGCTCGAACTTGGTCGCGAGCACGATGTCCTTGCGCGCGATACCGACCGTCTTGAGCGCGCATCCGATGATCTCCTCGGCCTGGCCTTCGGCATAGACGTTGGCGGTGTCGATGAAGTTGATATCGGCATCGATCGCCCGGCGAAGGATCGTATTCACGGCCTCCTGATCGACCCCACTGGCGGCGGCGTAGCGACCGCCCGACTGGCCAAAGGTCATCGTCCCAAGGCACAGTTCCGATACGAAAAGGCCCGTACGGCCAAGAGGGTTGTAGCGCATGAAGGTTCCTTCCGGGTGGGGGAGCGACTTAATGCACCATCATTTCGATACTTGTAAGTTCCGATACTATTGAGTATCGAATATGTATGGCCGAACGAGATTCAGAGAAACATTACCCAGCAGACCCAGACGCCACGCTGCGATCCACCCTTGGTCGGAAACGCGACGACTCGCGCGACGCCGTCATTCTTGACGCGGTCATCCAGATACTGGCCGAGAGCGGCTATGAGCGGATGACGATGGACATGGTCGCGCAACGTGCGAAAGCCGGGAAAGCCACGGTATATCGGCGCTGGGCCTCCAAGTCTGACATGGTCCTGGATGCCGTGAAGCGCATGAAGCGGGAACAGGTCGATTTTGACAACCTGCCTGACACGGGTTCGTTGCGGGGTAATTTGCTCGCGTTGTCGCGACCACAGTCGGTAGAGGAAACGGAGCGCAAGCTGCGCGCGATGGCCGGGGTTGCCACGATGCTGTCGCAACATCCTGGGCTTGCCGATTTAGGGCATGAAGCCTTGGTCGCACCTTGGGTAGAGGCCAATTATGCGCTGATGGACCGGGCCCGCACGCGCGGCGAGATCGCACCAGACGCGGACATTGCGACGATTTCCCAGATCCTGCCATCCATGGCCGCCTACCGAACCCTGCTCCAGCACCGCCCGGTCGATCGCGCATTCCTGCTCGCCATGATCGACGAGGTGCTTCTGCCGGCGCTTGGCGCCGAGCGAACCATCTGATCCTCGCTCACCTCCCTATACGGAAACCCGCAGATGAATGACTTTTGACACTGCCGAATCCGATCGGCATTCTCGTCGCCGCGTTTGCAGTGATGATGCTCGGCTGGCTGTGGTTCGATAAGCTGTTCGGTCGCCGCTACAAGGCACTGTTGGGCCGCGACCCTGCAGGAGCGGGTGACCCCAGTCCGCTATATTTCGCTGGCCCTTCGTTGTGCATGCTTGTCACTACGGTCGCGATCTCGGTCCTGATGCATTGGCTCGCGGTCGACACGCTGAGTCAGACGATCGGCTTGGGGCTGTTGGTGGGAGTCGGCCTCCTTGCCTCGACCGCAGTGAACATGGGTATCAACCCCAATATCCCCCGCCCGCTCGCCTACGGCTTCCTCAGCGCTAGCTATTTTACGGTCGCCAGCCTGATGATCAGCATACTGATTTTTCTTATCGGCCGACGTTGAGATGATAAATCCCAGTCCGCACCCACTCGGCGCTCTTCACGTCCTACATTTCGGATGCGACGTTCTTCCGCCTGGCGTTGACACCGCGGGGAAAGGCAGTGCCTGATCTGAGATTTACTGTACCCTCGCGCTCAATCTCGTCGCGGTGGGGGCGCATGCCGCCTGCGGTGATGGCGCAGGTCGATGCCCACAATAACTAGCATAGGGCTGTAGGATGGCGTTGACGCTAGCGCCAAATTGCACGGTGAACGGAGGCCCTGCCACGCTTTGACGTCCGCCTGCGAACGGCAGGTTCCACCGCAAACCGACGTCCGGGCACGGATAGGCGAATGACTTTAGTTGTGAAGGGTTTCGGGCGCTTGCGTACGAAAGCCTCCAATGCAGGAACCCGCGGGCCCCACGCGCTGGTCTATGGGTTAATAAGCTTTGGGATGGTTCTGGCGGGTAAGCGCTGCCGATCCGGAAGTGCCGCTGCTGGCCCGATCAACGTGATTTCGTGCGGTGTCAGATTGCTGGTGGCGTTGGTTTTGTTGGCCGATATGCCCTGCGCCCGGCGCAATTCTGGGATGGGCATGCGCTGGGTCATCGGCCAGAGCACCATGGGCACGACCGTCGTGTAGGGTAAGCCATGCCGGATCATAGCGTGTTCTTCCGGGTGGGCGGTGCCGATGACGGCGGCCCTCGGGGCTGGCACCAGCGGGCGAAAGTCTCGATGATGGTCATGTGTCCACCGCAACATGGGCATGGCGGGCGATGATCGGGCGGTTCGTCGGGTTCGGGCTCTTCGATCGGCGCGGCGACGCCCAGCAGCTTGCGGGCGAGCGCCATCGCCTCCTTGTGCGTTGAACTGGCGAGCAGGCCGTAGTGCCGGATCCGGTGGAAGCCGCGCGGCAGGACATGGATCAGGAAGCGGCGGATAAACTCGTCCGTCGCCAGCGTCATGACCTGTTGGCGTTCGGCCCCGTCGCGGCGATAGTCCTTGTAGCGGAAGGTGACGCCGGTCTCGTCAAAGGCGATGAGCCGCCGGTTCGAGATGACAACGCGGTGGGTGTAGCGCGAGAGATAGGCCAACACCGCCTGCGGCCCAGCGAAGGGTGGTTTGGCATAGACCACCCAGCGCTTCTTCCGGATCGGCGACAGATACCGCAGGAAGGTCTTGCGCACGGCCAGACCCGCCAAGGCACCGAAGAAGGCCAGTTTACCAGCATCTAACAACGCCAGCAGGCGCGTGAGAAACAGCCGGCGGAACAATGCGCCCAGCACGCGCACCGGCAGCAGGAAGGCGGGGCGCGACGAGATCCACCGCGTGCCGTCGAGCGAGATGCCACCGCCCGGCACGATCATGTGCACATGCGGGTGATGAGTCAGTGCCGATCCCCAAGTGTGCAGCACAGCGGTGATACCGACCCGCGCGCCGAGGTGCTTGGGATCGGCGGCGATGGTCAGCATGGTGTCCGCAGCCGCGCGGAAGATCAGGTCATAAACCACTGCCTTGTTCTGCCACGCAATGTCAGCGATCTCGGCAGGCAAGGTGAACACGACGTGGAAGTAGCCCACCGGCAGCAGGTCGGCCTCGCGCGCGGCCAGCCATGTACGCGCGGCGGCCCCCTGGCACTTGGGGCAATGTCGGTTGCGGCACGAGTTGTAGGCGATGCGCCAGTGCCCGCAGTCGTCGCAAGCCTCAACGTGACCACCCAACGCGGCGGTGCGGCAGTTCTCGATGGCCGTCATGACCTTGAGCTGGCCGAGGCTGAGATGCCCGGCATGGGCCACCCGATAGGCTGGCCCAGCAGTGCGGAAGATATCGGCGACCTCGAGCGAGGCGCGCACCGGTTTATCCGGGAGATGCCCTGCCTTCCATCACGGCAACGATCTGGTCGAGCGGGCTGGTCACCGCCCGCATGGTCTTGCTCGAAACCTGAGTGTAGATGCCGGTCGTGTTGATGTTCACGTGTCCCAGCAAGACCTGGATGACGCGGATATCGACACCCTGCTCGAGCAGATGAGTGGCGAAGGAATGTCGCAGCGTATGTGGACTCACCCGCTTGTGTATCTCGGCGCGCTCGGCCGCTTCCTGCACGACGCGGTGCAACTGGCGAGCCGAGATCGGGTCCGTGCCGTTGCGACCGGGGAACAGCCAGCCATGTGGCAACATCACCCCGCGCCGCTTGCCTTCGCGCCACCATTGACGGAGCAAATCGAGCAGATGCGGTGAGAGCATGGCGTTGCGATCCTTACGTCCCTTGCCCTGCTCGACGCGGATCAGCATCCGGGTGCTGTCGATGTCATCGACCTTGAGGTGGGCAACCTCCGAGACACGCAAGCCCGCGCCATAGGCCACGCTGAGTGCTGCTTTGTATTTGATGCCGGCGCAGCCTCGAGCAGCCGCGCGGTCTCCTCGACGCTCAAAACCACCCGCAATTTGGGCGCGTAATGAATGACGACAAGCCCCAGCGCCATCTCCGGCCGCTTGAGGGTAATACCGAACAGGAAACGCAGTGCCGATACGGCCCCATTGATGGTTGCCGGCCCAACGGCGCGCTCATGTTGATCGATCTGAAAACGCCGGAGGTCTTCGACTGTGGCGGAATCGGGAGGCTTGCCGAGAAAAGCTGCAAAGCGCCGAACGTGGCGGATGTAGTCCTTCTGCGTGTGCGTCCCAAGACCGCGGATCTTCATATCCTGCAACATCCGCTGGCGGAGCGAGGTTGTCGGGGCAGCGGTAGTGATAATATCCATGGCAGGTTCCTCTTCGTTGAAGGAACCCCACGGTCTCGTGCCGACACCGCCCCGCTCAAAGCCTCAATATACTACGCTACATCACCCCAAGCGACACTCCCGCGGAGCGGGTCGTCTAATCGCCCCGCCGTCAAGACCTATATTTCTCGTCATTCTCTTAACCAATATTTTTCGGTCTCGTGCCGGGGACAGGGTCGTCTACGCGGTCGATACGAATTTGATCGCCGCAGGATGGATTCCGTCAGCGAGATCTTCCTATGTTCGTGACGCATTCTGCTCATCGAGGCAGCTGCTACCCGCTTAGCGGAATGATCTCAGTTGCGTCCCGGCAGGGACGGCTCAGTGCGTCCAGGAAGGACGCTATTGGTTGAACGCGAAATTGATTTCTGGCGAAGGGTAAAGGATCAGGCTGCGAGGGCGCCGCCGGCTTTGGGATCAAACAACTCGCCGGTCTTTAACATCGTGTGCATAATCACCGCCAGCTTGCGGGCAAGAGCGACGGCTGCCCGTTTGAAACCGAGCCGTTGCTGCAGACCCAAAGCCCAGACCCTCAACGTGCTCGTGTCGGTTGTCCGGTTCAGGATAACCCCGGCCGCATCATAAAGCAGGCTGCGTAAATGTTTGTCACCGCGCCGCGAGATATGGCCATCGTAGTCTACTTCACCTGATTGATATCGCTTCGTGGTCAGCCCGACCCAGGCACCGACAGAACGCGAGTTTTTGAAGTTTGCCGGATCCTCAACGGCCGCAACGAAGGCCGTGGCAGTGACCACTCCAACGCCAGGCACCGAAGTGAGCAGGCGGCAGTTCTGATCCTCGCGAACCATGGCGACCAACTGCTTGCATAGCTCCGCTACTCTCAGTCGAATGTCGCCCCAGGCGCGGAGCATCGGCAGGACGATGCGTGCCAGGTTGTCCTCATTCTCCAGAAGGCTGCGGACATTGCGATCGAATACGCTGCCGGCACCCTTGGGCACGACGAGGCCGAACGTCTTCATCGCGCCGCGGATCTGGTTGGACATCTGCACACGCATCTTCACAAGCTGGCGCCGCGCAGCAACTGCCGTCCGGATCAGCATGCTGTCGAAGCCCTTCACTCGGACTTCGCGGTAAAAGCCGACCTCGGCTAAATGGGCCAAACCATCCGCATCGTTTGCGTCCGTCTTGTTCGCCGCCATGTCGAGCGCCGCTTTGGCGTGCCGCGCGTCGATGCAAATCACTGGCAGCCCCTCCGCGACCAGTGCGTGGTAAAACCACACCGATAGCGGTCCCGTCTCAAACACTACCCGGCACGCATCTGGCGCCCGCTTCCGGATCATCTGCGCAAGGGCTTGCGGATCTGACGGGCACTTGCCGCGCCAAGTCCGCTTACCTCCCTGGCGAATGGATATTGCTGTCTCTTTCATTGACACGTCGAGGCCTATATACTGCTCCATGGCTGTTCTCCTTCCGATGCCTGGGCCCGGTGTCGAAAATCGTGAGCCCGTTCTTCATCCTATCGGGGAACAGCCAACCAGCAATCGCCGAACATCGCCGCCGAGCATGCCCTGGCTGCTGCTCCCGCGATTACTTCATGTTCGTGCATTGGTCGACTCCTACCGGCGCACGCCGATGATTGCGCCGGGGATTCACGCCCCAATTTCGGTCGTTCCTCGCCTCCGCTGTGCTCCTACAAAACAGTCGGCTGTTCACACAGTCCAGTTCTCGAGGCTTTGTGCGCATTAGTTAGTGCTCGCAGCTGCCCACATCATTCTCGTCTGCCGGATGCTTCTCAAGCGAATCTGCCCGCGTTGAATTGGCAAAATCCAGCGGGATGCCAGCCTCCGACAGGAATCCGTAAAGATGTTCACCCGGTAAAGCAGCGGCAACAATGGTACGGACGGCGACCAGTTTCGCCAGATCGATCCCCGTCCGTAGACCCATTGCCGAAAGCATGAAAGCAAGGTCCTCCGTGACGATATTGCCTGAGGCGCCGGGCGCGAACGGGCAACCGCCCAGCCCGCCGAGCGAGGCATCGAAGGTTGTCATCCCGCAGTCGAGCCCGGCGAGGGCATTGGCGAGGCCCAGCCCGCGCGTGTTGTGCAGATGGATGCCGGTAAGCGCCTCGTTGCCAACCACGCCGCGCACCAGCCGGATTACCCGCTTCACCGCCAGCGGATCGGCGTAGCCGGTCGTGTCGGACAGGCCGATCTCGTCGCAGCCGGCGGCCATCAACGCCTCGGCCAAGCGGGCGACCTGTCCGTCGGGGATTGCTCCCTCGATCGTGCAGCCGAACACGGTTGACAGGCTGCCTTCGAATTTCGGCCGCTGCGCTGCCGGAACCGCGCGAACCATGGCGGCAATCTCAGCCGCCTCGGCAATCATCTGGGTATGGGTGCGGCGCAGATTGGCAAGGCTGTGCGTTTCGGACACCGAGAGCGGAAGTGTCAGCTTGTCGGCTCTGGCAGCGATCGCCGCAGCCGCGCCCTTCAGATTGGGGACCAGCACCGCGACGGTCAGCCCAGGAATGGTCTTGGCGTAGGCCACCAGCTCGGCTGTGTCGGCCAATTGCGGCAGAAGCTTTGCGGGGACGAAACTGCCCACCTCGATCTCGGTCACCCCGGCGGCGGCCTCGGCCGCGATCCAAGCCTTTTTCGCTGCCATGGGCATGATCGACTGGATGCTCTGGAGCCCGTCCCGCGGCCCAACCTCGCTGATCAGAATGTCCACGCCGCAAACTCCTGCTTGGCTTTATTGTTATAGTGATATATCAATTGCGCCACCGTGTCGAGGGACACTGCCGTGGTGGAAGGACGACGATGCTGCATGATGAATTGCCGCTGGCGGGCATCCGGGTGATCGAGTTCACGCATATGGTGATGGGCCCGGCGATCGGCGTGATTCTGGCCGACCTTGGTGCCGACGTGATCAAGGTCGAGCCTGCAGGAGGTGACCACACCCGGCGACTGCTGGGATCGGGCGCGGGCTATTTCCCGATGTTCAACCGCAACAAGCGCTCGATCTGCCTGGACCTCAAGGCGCCAGCGGGCGCCGCCGCGGCACGGCGCCTGTGCGAAAGCGCGGATGTCGTGATCGAGAACTTTCGCCCTGGAACGCTCGACCGGCTGGGGCTCGGCTATGCTGCCCTCAAGGAGGCCAATCCGAAGCTTATCCATTGTGCTGCCAAGGGCTTTCTTGCTGGCCCCTACCAGCACCGCCCCGCGCTCGACGAGGTGACGCAGATGATGGGCGGCCTGGCCTATATGACCGGGCCGCCGGGCCGCCCATTGCGTGCCGGCTCTTCGGTCGTCGACATCACCGGCGGCATGTTCGGCGTTGTCGGCATCCTTGCCGCGCTGGAGCGGCGCCACCGCACCGGTACCGGCGGCGAAGTGAGATGCGCCCTTTATGAAACTACTGCTTTTCTCGTCGGCCAGCATATGGCGCAGATGGCGGTTACCGGTCAGGCGGCCCAGCCCATGCCGATGCGCATCTCGGCCTGGGCGATCTACGACGTTTTCGAAACCGCGACACCGGATGAACAGGTATTTGTCGGCGTCGTCAGCGATCAGCAATGGATAGCGTTCTGCGCGTCGTTCGGGCTCGATGCGTTGGCTACTGATCCGGCATTTTCTACCAATAACCAGCGGGCGCTGGCGCGCGATATGATCCTGCCTCAGATCCGCGCGCTTTTCGCGTCGATGTCGCGCGCCGACATGGTCGCGCGACTGGAGACGATCGGACTACCGTTCGCGCCGATCGCCCGACCCGAGGACCTGTTCGACGACGCGCACCTCAGCCACAACGGCCTCCTCGATCTAACCATTCCCGACGGTCCACCCACCCGCCTGCCCGGCCTGCCGATCGAGTTCGATGGCGAGCGCATGCCGCTGCGCTACGACATCCCCGCCGCTGGCCACGACGGTGCAGATATTTTGCGAGGACTCGCCTATTCCGACGCGGATATCGCCTCCGCCCTCGCTGGTTGAGCCGGCCCGTGAAGATCGAGCGTCAAACGGTAGCGGTCACCACGGTACGATGCGCTGGTGAACGCCAATGCCCGCCCAGTCGTGTCCTTGACCGTGCGCTCGACCCGGATAACCGGCGCACGCGCGTCCATTTCAAGCAGATTGGCCAAGGCGGCATTCGCCGGGACCGCCGAAATCACCTGAAATCCCGCACCGATCACGTGCCCGGCCGCCAGGATCAGTTCGAGCAGCGGGCGCCCGGTCAGGCTCTCGCGATCGAGCGGGACACCGAGCGCCACTGGCACGAAGCTCTCGATCACGCCCAGCGGGGCGTCGTCGGCGAAGCGCAGACGGACTGCGCGCACCACAGCATCACCCGGTTCGATCCCGAGTCGCGCGACCACCGTGGCATCGGCACAGATCCGCTCGAACTCGACCACGCGCACCCGCGTGCCATGCCCGAATGCGATCAACGATTCGACCGCTTGGTCGATGTGCCCTTCGATCGGGGTAATCGGTGTTTGGAATGTGACGCGCGTGCCGACCCGCCGCCGCCGCTCGACCAGCCCGTGCAAGGCCAATTCGTCGAGCGCGCGCCGCGCCGTGATCCGCGATACGGCGTGCTGAGCGCTCAACTCCTGCTCGGTCGGAACCGCCGCGCCGAAGGTCCGCGCGCCCGACAATATCTCGTCGCGCAGTCCCAGGTAGATTTGGTGATAGAGCGGAACCGCATCGCGCGACTTGTCCTTGGCCATGGCGGCAGCGATGCCCGTCCACGCACCTCACGCCAAGCAGTAACTCTGCAAAGGACATGACTTTGGGTCGAACCCTCTTCGCCAAGATTTGGGACGAACACCAGATCGAACCCCTGGAGGGAGATAACTTCCTCATCCTGATCGATCGCATATTGTTGCACGAGCGCACCGGGAGCGTGGCCCTGGAGAGCCTTGCCGCGGCGGGTCGCGCGGTGGCGAGCCCCGCGCAGACCTTCGCGACGATGGACCATATCGTCGATACGCTGCCTGGCCGCTCGGACCATACCCTCATGCCAACGGGGACCGCCTTCATCACCGCAACCCGCGCCGCGGCGCAAGCGGCGGGAATCACGCTGTTCGACCTAGGCGACCCGCGCCAGGGCATCGGCCACGTCATTTCGCCCGAACAGGGCATTGTCCTGCCGGGGCTGACGCTCGTCTGCCCGGACAGCCACACCTGCGCGCAAGGCGCGCTGGGCGCGCTGGCCTGGGGCATCGGGTCGAGTGAGGCCGAGCATGCGCTGGCGACCACGAGTTTGCGCGTGCGCCGACCAATGACCATGCGGGTGACCATCGACGGCGCGCTGGCCGATGACGCCAGCGCCAAGGATCTCGCGCTGCACCTGCTCGCCCTGTTCGGATCGGCCGGCGCCCGTGGGCATGTCGTTGAATACGCCGGAAATGCAGTGCGCGCGCTTGATATCGAGGGGCGGCTGACCCTGTGCAACATGGCGGCCGAGGCCTCGGCGTTTTCTGCGATCATTGCGCCCGACGAAGTCGTTTTCGAATATTTGCGCGGCCGCCCCTATGCGCCCACCGGGGCCGGCTGGGAAGCAGCCGTTGCCCACTGGCGCACGCTTGCCAGCGATGCCGACGCGGCCTTCGATGCCGAACTGCGCATCGACGCCCGGGAGGTGCGCCCGATGGTGACCTGGGGTACCAGCCCCCAGCACGCCGTCCCGATCGGTAGCACGGTCCCAAGCTATGAGGCGACGGCGCGCGATACCGCTGAGGCGCATGCCCGCGCGCTCGACTACATCGGGCTAGCGGCTGGTGCACTGCTGGGTGCTCAGGCGATCGACGCGGCGTTCATCGGATCGTGCACTAATGGCCGGCTGTCCGACCTGCGCCGCGCCGCAACCGTCCTGCGCGGCCGCAGAATCGCGCCGGGAGTGCGCGCAATCTGTGTCCCGGGTTCGGGCGCAGTAAAGGCGGCAGCCGAGGCCGAGGGACTCGACCGGGTCTTTCTCGACGCAGGCTTCGAGTGGCGCGAACCGGGCTGCTCGATGTGTTTTTTCGCAGGCGGTGAGAGTTTCGGCCCGCAGCAGCGCGTGATCTCCTCGACCAATCGCAACTTCGAGAGTCGCCAGGGGCCGGGAACCCGCACTCACCTCGCCTCGCCCGAGACGGTGGCGGCCTCGGCGGTTGCCGGTCGGATCGCTGCCCCGGCGGAGCTCGAACCGCTGCGATGAGCCCGTTCATCACCCTCACGTCGCGCGCGGTGCCGTTGATCCGCGACAACATCGATACCGACGCGATCATCCCTTCGCGCGAGATGAAGGGGACCGGCAAGACTGGCCTTGCCGATGGGCTTTTCGCTGGCTGGCGCTACCGCGCGGTCGGCGGACGCGTGCCGGACCCGAACTTCGTGCTTAACGACCCGGTGTATGCCGATGCAGCGATCCTGCTCGGCGGTGCCAACTTCGGCTGCGGATCGTCACGCGAACATGCCGTTTGGGCCCTGGCTGAATATGGCTTCAGGGTCGTGATCGCGCCCAGCTTCAACCCGATCTTTCGCGGCAATTGCGTGCGCAACGGGATTGTGCCGATAGAGCTCGATCCCGGCCCGGTCGCGGCGAGCGGCGGCCCGATGACCGTCGACCTTGTACGGCAGACAGTCCGCACCAGCGAGGCCGGCTTCACCTTCTCGATTGACGCGGAGGCCAAGGTGATGCTGCTCGGCGGGCTCGACGCCATCGACCTGACCCTGACGCGAGCAGCGCGCATCAGCGCGTTTCGGGCCCAAGATCGAAACCGGCGCCCTTGGGCCTATCCCGGCGAAGCGTAAACCACTTTGCAGGGCATTTATTCGCCTGGCGATCATTACAGGGACTCGTAAAGCTGTTATTGCATTGCAGCATATTGTCACTGCATTGAAATATATCTCACTCGACAACGAGAAGAAGGGGTAACAGCCATGGATAAGGAAGCGCACATCCGGTCGATTGGGCGCAGTCTTGCCGTCCTGCGCGAGGTCAACAATGCTGGCTCGCTGTCGATGATGGAGATCTCCAAGAAGGTCGGCATCCCTTATCCCACGGCCTGCCGGATCGTCTACACGCTGCAGGAAGAAGGCATGCTGGAACGCGAACCTTCGCGCAAATACTACCGTCCCACACCGCTGGTGCAGTCACTTTCGCATGGTTACCAGGACCATGGCGAGTTGGTCACGACATCGCGGCCCTATCTCGAACAGCTCACCCGCGAGCTGTTCTGGCCGGTTTCGCTGACCAGCCGCGTCGGACAATTCATGATCGTGCGCGATTGTACCCACGCGCTATCGGCAATGGCGCTAAATAACTACCAGCCTGGCGCTGCGTTTCCGCTGCTCGAATGTGCTTCGGGACACGTCGTGCTCGCCCATGCCGACGCGCAGGACCGCTCGAACTGGCTCAATGCCGCTGCCGCCGCTGACAGCCCCCCCGATCCGCTAACGCTGCAACTGCTCGGCTCCGACGATTTCATCAACAATATTTGTCAACAGGGTTATGCGATGCGTGCCTACAACCAGTTCACCAATACGCCGGGGCGCACCTCGTCGATCGCGGTGCCGATCTTCGAGCACGGCGAGGTCAGCGGCGCGCTGACGTTGATCTATTTCTCGGTGGCGATGCGGCCCGAGGCTGCGCTGACCCGCTACCTTAGCGCGCTGAAAGCCGCCGCGTTCCAGATTACCCAAGACCTCGCGACGATTGCAGAACCGCGGCTGCAAGTGGGCGCACGACTATAGCGTGATGTGGACGGCGCGCACTTCGGTGTAGCTGAGCAGTTCTTCGAGACACTCCTCGCCGCCCAGGCCCGAATTCCGGGTGCCCCCGAAGGGTGCGCCGACAAAATGCATGCGGCTGCCGTTGACCGCGATGACCCCGGCCGCGATCGCGCGTACGGCCCGGAATGCCTGGTCGATGTCGCGGGTGAAAACAGCCGCGGTCAAGCCATAGGGGGTGTCGTTAGCAATGCGCAGCATCTCGGCCTCGTCCGACCAGCGCTGGATGGTCATCACCGGGCCGAATACTTCCTCGCGAGCGATGCGCATGCCCGTTGCGACATCGGCGAACAGGGTTGGCTCGAGCCAATAACCCCGCTCGAAGCTGCGCCCGGCCGGGACCCCACCGCCCAGCACCAGTCGCGCCTCGCCTTTGCCGACGGCGACGAGCCTATGCACCCGGTCGCGATGCAATGCCGAATTGAGCGGACCCATCTGCGATGCATCGTCGCTGGCATCGCCGACCCGGATCGCGGCCAGCCGCTCGGCGAGCCGCTTCTCGACTGCGTCGGCCAGGCTGTCATGAACCAGGACGCGACTGGTCGAACCGCAGCTCTGCCCGGCCCAGGCAAAATTCATCCCCGCGACCGCCGCGTCCGCCGCCGCCTCGGGATCGGCGTCGGGAAAAATGATTAATGGGTTCTTGCCGCCGAGTTCCAGTGAGACATGCTTGACCGTCGATTCAGCTGCCGCGCGCTGAATGGCCAGCCCGGTCGCCACCGAGCCGGTAAAGCCGATGCGACGGATTTGGGGATGTCGCGCGATGGCATCGCCCACCGGCAGGCCATAGCCCGACACGATATTGACTACGCCCGGCGGCAGCACATCGCGACATAGCTCGGCCACCACCGTTGCCGACAGCGGGCTCGTCTCGGGTGATTTCAGCACTACCGTATTCCCCGCAGCCAGCGGCGCGGCAAGATTGGCGGTGGCGAACATGAACGGGTGGTTGAACGGCACGATCCGCCCGACCACGCCGTAGGGCACGCGCAAGGTCATGTGCAGGCCCGACGACAGCGAACTCATCGTCTCGCCCTTCACTTCGCTCATCAGGCCGGCGAAATACTCGAAATGGTTCGATGCCTTGTGCAGATCGTTACCGAGGTTGGCGATGGTATTGCCCGAATCCGCTGCCTCCATGGCGCGAACCTCTTGTGCCCGCGCGCGGATCGCTGCGGCCAGCGCCTTGAGCCGCGCCCCGCGCTCCCAGATGGTCAGCGCGGCCCAGGCCGGCTGCGCCGCCGCTGCCGCTGCCGTTGCCCGCGCCACGTCCTGCGCGGTACCCGCCGGCACCCGGCCGATAGGCTTCTCGGTCGAGGGGTTGAGCGAGGTGATCCATTCGTCCCCCACACCAAAAGTAAGATCGCCGCCGATCAGCATCGGCCTGTCGCCATAGGCAGTCATCATGCGTTCCCTGTCGCCGCCGGCAAGCCAAGGTGACCACGAAGGCTCTTCGCTTCATAGCCAGACCGCACCCGCCCGCGCCGGCGCAGAATCGGCACCACCTGATCGACGAAAGCGGGCACGCCCTCGGCCTGCACCGGAAACATCAAGTTGAAACCGTCGCAGGCGCCCGCGCTGTGCCAGTCGCACAGTTGATCGGCAAGCTGCTCTGGCGTGCCGACAAAGCTGTGGTGGGCGCGAACTCGCGCCTGGCTGCGCAAATAATCGCCCAGCGTCGGCACCCCGCAGCTGGCATCGATCAACTTATCGGGATCGCGCATGCCGCTCAGCACCCGTGGCGATTGGCTGATGTCGTCCATCGGCAGCGGCGCATCGAGTGCGTAGCCGCTGAAATCCATGCCGAACTGGTCGCCCAGCATCGCTAGCTGGATGGCCGGGTGGAGCAATTCGAGATAGCGCGCCTCTTTTTCGCGCGCCTCGGCCTCGGTGCCGCCCAGGATCGGTGCGATCCCCGGCATCACCCGCACCCCGTCAGGATCGCGGCCCGCACCGCGCACCAAATCGCGCAACTCGCGGCGAAAGGCGATGGCGGTGTCGCGGTCGCGCGCGACGGTGAACATGACCTCGGCAACATCGGCGGCGAAGGCCTTGCCGAACGGCGACATGCCCGCCTGCACCCGCACCGGCCGGCCCTGCGGCGTGGCGGGCCAGCGGTCCCACAGCGAGCCTACCTCGGCCACGAACTCGGCAGCGCGCGCATAGCGGGCTTCGCGTTCGGGAAGGTCGCGGCGGCTGAAATTAGCGGCGGACTGGTCGGCGCCGGTGGTCACGATGTTCCAGCCGGTGCGGCCGCCATTCAGCCGGTCGATCGTCGCCAGCTTGAGCGCAGTGGCGCGCGGATCGGTGTAGGTGGTCGAATAAGTACCGACAAAGCCGATGTGTTCGGTCAACCGCGATAACGCCGGGATCAGCACCATCGGGTCGAGCGTCGGAAACGCCATCGCGCCCTGGTGCCGGCCGGCCAATTCGTAGGAATAGAGAATTTCTGCGAAGAAGACCATGTCGAGGCCGCCACGCTCGGCCTCCTGCGCGAGCGTCCGGTAATAGTCGAGACCGAGCAGGTCTGCCGCCGGGCTCGGCGAGGAACGCCACGCGCCGACATTGTGCCCATGGCCCAGGACGAACAGGCCGAGCGCCATCGGGGTCACGCGAATAGCTCGCTAACCAGCCCAATCGACATTTTCCGGGCTCCGTCGGGCTCGACGATGACCGCCCCGGCCTGCGCCGGGTCGCCGGGCAGCGCCAGCCGCAGCGGCACCCCCTGGGGCGGGCGCGGAATATTGAGTGGTCCGCGCAACGAGAAATGCGCGCCATCGTGGGCGATCGGCATTACCGCCTCGGCATCGGACAGCATGGCTGCGGCAACATTCTCGATCAGCGCCTCGGCGCCCCAGCTCAGCAACAGCCGACTGACGACATCGGCCAGCTCGGTCACCCGACCGGTTGCATCCGAGCCGGTCAGCCGCCACGCCGCGCGTCCGCCACTGAGATGATCGAGCGTCGCCAGACCGCGCGCCAGAGTGAAAGGCTCGACGGTATCGCCGTCGATGCTGGCACAAAGGCGAATGTGCGTGGTACTCGCGGCACACCACGCCGCCATCGCCAGGCCATCGAGCGGATCGGCTGGGTCGGCGGCAATCAGCATCACCAGTGGCCAGCCGGCGCGATCGGCGCGATCGATCGCCGCGACCCAGCGCAGCAGTGTGCCCGACCCCAGGTCGTCGGGCATGAGGATCGGTGACGGCGCCAATTTCGCTTGCCTTTCATGGATCCCAGCGGCGGGGTGACATCCCCGGCGCCGGCACATCGACCGCCGCACGCTTGGTATCGAATTCCCAGGCAGCATCGGTGCGGTTGCGCCGCTCCACCATCGCCCGCAATTCTTGCGGGACATGGCGCAATTGCTCGTCGGTCCAGTCCGGCACCGGCCCATAGGGCCGCGCCCAGAGCGGGCGATAGTCGATCTCGATCATGCCGCGGGTTTCTGCGGTGGTGTTCGGACCCACGCCATGAAACAGCCGCGTCGCAAAGACGAAGGCATCGCCGACGTGCAGCGGCAGCAGCACTTCGTCCGGGTGATCGTGGTAGCGGCGATAGGGCTGGGCATCGGCGTGGAAGCAGATGTGTGAGCGCGGCACTATCCGCAGCGCCGCCCGGTCATCGCGCGTATCGTCAAGGTAATACAGTACCCGCAGCCGCAGCGGGCAGCTTTCAAGCCACTGCGAATAAGTCGATCCGAACGGCTGGTAATCGGTGTGCAGCTCCAGAGCGGGCGAACCCGGATGGCTGAGAATGTAGAAGCTATGCATGAACACCAACTCATCGCCCATCAGCGCGCGAGCGAAATTCAGCACCGCAGGATTGCCGATCAGCCCGGCGCATACCGGGCCATGGGTATGCGGCGGGATGGCCGAAAACGCCGGCTTGTCGGTGAAGAAGGATGCGCGCATCGGCAGCGTCGCAAACTCGGCCTTGAGCGCGGCAATCGTCGCGGGCGAGATCGCGTCCGGGATGATGACATAGCCCTCGGTCTCGAGCTGGCAAATCCGCTGCGGCTGCGTCATGCCAAGGCAGCGGTTACGCAGCGGCGAGGGTGCGGGCGCCATCACTCGATCGCATTCGCATAGCGTAGGCCCGCGATCATCGAGGTGCGCAACAGGTGGGCATGGGCGAGCGCGGGATCGGCGGCGATACGGCGCAGTTCAGCCTGTCGCGCGGCGCGCACCTCGGGATCGCGTTCTTCCAGCGCGGCCTTGTTAGCCACGGTCATCGATTGCAGAAACTCGTTAGCAACGGTCCGGCGCTGGCGGTCAAAGCGGTCGATGGCCGCCTCCGCGCCGCTCTCCAGCGCCGCGCGGATCGCGCGAGCGACGTTTTCCGCGTCGTGTATGCCAAAATTCATGCCCATCCCGCCCAGCGGATTGTTGAGGTGCGCGGCATCGCCGACCAGCAATACCCGGCCATGGCGAAAGCGGTCGGCGACCCGCTGGTGCACGGTATAAAGGTTGGTATGGGTAAGCTCGAAGGGACGGTCGCTGTCCACGAGCCGCCGCAGCCGCTGGGTGGCGCTGTCGATCGCGACAAGATCGGCCTCTTCATCGGATGGGCTGGTGGGAAACACCGCGCGCCACAAGCCCGGCGGTCGGTCGGCCGGCACCTTGAAGACCGCGGACCATTCGTCCGGATCGCCGACATAGTTCGAATAGGAGAAGCCGTCCCGCTCGAAGTCGTAGGTGCTGGTGATGACCAGGAAGCGTTCGTCATAGGTGAAGCCCTCGAAGACGAATGGCTGCGACTTGCGCACGACGCTGCGGCCGCCGTCGGCACCGACCAGCCAGTCGCAAAAATACTCGTCTTTGTCGGTCCGCATGCGCACATGATCGCCAAGCTGTTCGACCTCCAGCACGGTTTCGCCGGTTCGCAACTCGAACTCGGGCCATGGTGCCATGAGCTCGCGCAGCATGGCCACCAATTTGTGCTGTTCGCATTGCAGCCGATAGGGAAACTCCGTTTGGTCGGCGAGAATGGCCAGGTCGAATTCGGCAATGAGGCCCAGGCGGCGGTCGCGGTTCTGCCATTTCTGCGCGATGATGCCATCAGCCAGCAGGCTAGCGGTAATCCCGCTTGGGGCCAGCATTTCCAGCGTCGGCGGATGGAAGGTCGCCGCGCGGGGGTCCTCGAACAAGTCTTCATTGCGCTCGATCAACAGCACGGGCACGCCGCGGCCGATCAGGAACAGCGCGGTGCACATGCCCACCGGCCCGCCGCCGACGACGATAACGGGATGACGCTTCATGGTCAGAATTCTTCCAGGATGCGGCCATATCCGTAGAGGCGATCGTCGATCCCCATCCGGCGCAGCGCGTTCCAATAGGTGATCGCGTTCATCGACAGCACCGGCTTGCCCAGCCAGCGTTCGGCTTCGGCGGCAACCGCCATCCCGGCCAGATTGGTGCCGACCTGGACGAGCGCGTCGATATCGTCACCGTCAAGCTCAGCGAAGCTTGTGCCCATCTCGGCCTCGGTGGTGTGCGCGATCAGCCGCGGCGACGCGCAGCGCAGGCCCTTGAGCCGGACCACCGCAAACCCCGCCTCTTCGAGATAAGCGCGCACGACGGCATCGCCGCGCGGCTGGTGCGGGGTGAGCACCGCGATGCGCTTGGCCCCAAAGGCAGCCAATGCCGCGCATAGCGCGTCCGAGCCCATCGAGACGCCAACCCCTGCCCGCGCCTCCAGCTCCTGCCGCAGGGCATCGGCCTGGGCAACGCCGCCCCAGAATGCTTCGAGCGCTACCCCCATGATCAAATGACCGGGGCCGCAGGTCATGACCTGGTCGATCGCATCGCCGATCCCGGCGCGCATCGCGGCAACATGCTCGATGAAGGCCTGGTCGCTGTCAAGCGGCCGCTCACGGATCGAAATGCGGGCAATCTGGTTGGTTACGCCGCGCGGGCGCAGCGCTTCGGACTCGGGTTGCACCGAGGTGTTCGTTGACGGCACGACTATGCCGATAATTCCCCGCCAACCCAGACAATCGCCCATCGGTGCCCCTCCTTTCGGTTGCAAGGGGCCTAGCCGGCGAGGGCGCTGCGCGACTGCTGTGAGTTCAGCTTTTGTCGGCTGGCGAATAGGCAGCGGCGCCCGGCGGAGTCGTGGGTGGGACATCGTCCTGCGCGACATTCAGCATCAGCGCGATCGTGGCAAAAAAACCAGTCAGGCAAATCAGTTCGACGATGCCGCGTTCGCCCCAGCGCCGCGCCGCGCGCGCAAACAATTCATCATCGAGCCGGTGATCGCGCAGCAGCCGGTCGACCACTTCACCTGCCAGCGCTGCCCCTGGTGCCAGCCCACAAGCGGCGGGATCGATACCGCTGGCCAGTGCATCGATCGCCTCGGCGGCGATGCCTGCCGCCAGCGCCAGCGGTCGGTGCGCGGCAAAGGCCGGCGAATCCAGCCGGTGCGCGAGCACGAGGATAGCCGCCTCGCGCTCGTCCGGGGCCAGCAGCGATTGGTCTGCGAAATAGTGCCGCAAGGGCTGTAAATGTTCCCATAGCAGCGGCGCGCGCAGGAAGCCGTGATAGGGCCCGGTCGGCGCGGCCCGTGCGGCCATGCGGCGCTGGTCATCGTCGAGCGCGTCGGCCGGAATGGGGGGGAAGCGCGGCATCACAATTGCACCAACATCGCCTGAAGGTCGCGCGCGCAGTCCTCTGGTGCATCCGCGATCAGCAGATGGCCGGTTTTGGGATAATGATGCAGCGCGTGGAGATGGGGCACGATCGCGGCGATCCGCTCGGCCAGCACCGGCGCCAGATAGGTCGAGTGACTTGACCACTGGACCAGCACCGGCACGCCAGCGGCGCCCAGCGCGGGGGCAAAGATGGCGGGGTCGTGCTGGGCCGCGCGACGCCGGGCTTCTTCGACCCGCCCCGGAATTTCGTTCATCACATGGACCTCATCCACCAACCGTGTCATCTCGTGTTCCCGGTGCGGCCGCCGCAGCAGCTCGGCCATCTTCCAATGATAGAAGGCGCGAGGCCTAGCGGTGCCGCGCATCTCCGCTGCGCGTGGGTCTGCCGGCGGCGCATTCGGCGCCGGGCCGCCACTGGCGCGGGGCAGGCCACTCGACGTCGCCAGCACCAGCCCTGCCAGGCCCGGTGGGCGCGAGGCAGCGTAGAGGGCGGCCGCGATCCCGCTGAACGAAGTGCCGACAAGGACGTGATCGCCCAGCCCCAATTCGCTAACCGTTACTGCGACCAGTTCGGCATAGGCACGGGCGGAATAATCGCCGTCCGGAAATGCGCCAGACAGCCCTTGCCCCGGCAAGTCGACCCGGACGATCCGCCGGGCTGCGGTCAGAAGCGGTGCCCAACGATCGCCTTGCGACACCCCCAGCCACTGCGCCGACAGCAGCACGACATCGGGACCCGTGCCCGAGCCCGGCGAATCGAGGACGTGAAGATCCACCCCCGACATTGATATAAAACGCGATTCTGCGCGGCCAAAGCGTTCGCGCGCGCTTGCCAGGGTCACACCATCGAGCCATTCCGCTGAAGCCGCGACCGGTGCCATGGCCCGGAGCGTCAGCGCAGTTCCATCGCGTGATGCGCATCGAGGCTGGAGCGCAAATCCTCGAACGTGACCATCTGCAGCCGCGGATCGCGCTTGCGCAATTCACCCGCATCCGGATCGGTCAACACATTGAGCACGGTCGTGCCATCCGCAGCCAGCGCGCGGTCGATCGCGGGGGCGAGGTCTGCGGGACGGTCGATCTTTTCGCCAGCCACCCCGAAGCCCTGCGCGACGAGATGGTAATCGCGCTGGCCCAGCACGCAGTTCACTGTGGTGCCGTAGCGGGTCAACAGAGCATTGCGCTCGGTCCCCCAATTGCCGTCGTTCGAGATCAGGCAGACGATCTTGAGCCCGCTGAGCGCCGCCGAATTGAGCTCCGCCGGATAGAACCCGAACGAGCCGTCGCCGGTCACCAGCACCACCGGGCGCGGCGGTGTGCCGGTGTCTTCGGCGATTTGGCGGGCAGCGGCGGCCGCGCCGAGCGCCAGCGGCGTGCCGATGCCCATCGAACCGAGCGGATAGTGATCGAGGTAACAGCGATCGCTGTGCATCCGCATCAGCGCCGACATCCAGTTGTAGACGTCCGCCCCGTCGGCGACGAAAATCGTCTCAGGAGGCAGCCGCTCCATCAGCGTGCGTGCGATCCGCAAGGGGTGGATCGGAGCCGCTTCGTCGCGTCCGAGCTCGTCGATCCGGGCCAGCCGCTCGGCCAGCGCCTCAACCACCCAGTCGCGCGCAAACCGCGCCTGCCCGCGTTCAGCCAGGACCTTGACCAGCGCCGCTACGGTCGCTGCGGCGTCGCCCTGGATAGGCAGGTCGATGGTGCGGGTCCGGCCGATCTCCCCGGCGTCGATATCGACCTGCGCGAAGACTGCGGCTTCGGCAAAGCGCGGCGCCATGCCGAAGCCGATGCGCTGTTGCAGGCGGATGCCGATCGCAATGACCAGGTCGGCGTGCTTAGCCGCAACCTGCGCCAAGGCCCAGGGATAGCCGTGGTCGAGATCTTCGGGCACCAGACCGCGCCCCAGCGCATGGCCGAATACCGGCAGGCCGAACTCCTGCGCCAGCTGCCGCAACGCCGGTCCGGCCCCGGACAGCGCCGCCCCCGATCCGGAAAGCACCAGCGGCCGCTGCGCTTGCGCGATTGCATCGGCCAGTTCGGCAATTGCCTGTGCCGCGGGTTGCGCCTGTGCTGGCACGGTCTTGGCGGTTGGTACAGCGCGGTCGGCGCGCAGCGGCGCGGCCTCGAGATGCGTCGGAATGCCGAGCACGGCGACGCCGGGCCGGCCCGAGCGGGCCTGATGGATTGCGGCGTTGAGGTATTCCTCGATGCGGTCGACGTTGGTGACGGTCCTCGCCCATTTGACGTAAGGCTTGACCATGTCGAGGCCGTCGTTGGTCTCCTCATCCATCGATTCTGCGCTGCCCTCGTTGATCGAGGCGAGCAGCACTACTGGCGAGCAGGCCAGTTGCGCCGTGCGAATGCCGCCGATGGCGTTGGGCAGCCCCTGGTGCCCGGCGATCATGGCGATCCCTGGCAGGCCCGATACGCGGGCAAAGCCGTCCGCCGCGGCCACGGTTGCAGCCTCGTGGCGACTGGAGACAATGTGAAACCCCGCCAGTTCGAGATCGCGCAGCAACGGCGCATGCGCCGCCCCCGCCAGCGAGAACACAGTGCGCAGGCCGGTCGCGCGCAGCACTTCGACCATTGCCTGGCCGCCGGTCTTCCCGCCGTCCATCACGTTCATCGCAGGTACTCGGCTGGTGCCGGCGGCATCAATCCGCCGAAGCGACCGTCGCGTGCATCGACCACGGTTCCCAACGCTTGTTCGGCAATCCCGCCATTGCGTGGTCCGAGGTATGGGCGGGCGATCTGCGGCGCTTGCGCGAGGTGCTCCGGCGCCCATTCCTTCACCGGGCCCGCGCAGCGCGCCCAGGCCGGGCGATAGGCGAGTTCGAGCATGCCGCGCGGATCGCGGCCCAGATGTGGATGGGTGCCATGGAACGCCTTGACGTTGAAGACGATGGCATCGCCAGCTTTCAGCGTCAGCGTCACCATGTCGGGGTGGTGGTCATAGCGCAGATAAGGATTGGCGACCTGATGCACCGCGCCATGCGAACGCGGCACGATCGTGAACGGCGCCCGGTCGAGCGTCAGATCGTCCATGTAGATGAGGACGCGCAGCGTCGCCGGCGAGCTTTCCTCCCACCCCTTCGCGGGCGACCCGAAAGGCTGGAAATCGGAATGGAGCGACAGCCCCGGCACCCCCGGCCCGCTGGTCACGTAATGGCCCAGCATGAACACGATTTCTTCCCCCAGTGCGGCGTGCAACAGCGCGATCAGCGGCGGATGCCCGATCAGCTCGGCAAACGACCGACTGTGCCACTGCGGCGGCTCCTTGGCGAATTTTTGCTCCGGGCTGTAAGGCGCGACGTTCATCGGCAGGTCGGCGAGTTCGGCGCGGATCCGCTCCACCGCGGGCACGTCGAGCAGGCCGGGCATCACGAGATAACCCTCGGTCGCCAGATGCGCGACCTGGGCGGTGAGGTCGAAGGCGGTCCAGTCGGTCTCGACGAGGCGCACAATGCCGCGGGCAGTATATTTCATGCTTCGGTCCTTTCATCGGACAAGCCGCAATTGACCCCCGCGCGCATCAGCGAGAACGCGGCACAGCATCGCTAACCGGCTGGCGAACAGCCGACGCCGCGTGCATGCGCAATCCTGCTATAGGCGAGACAAGCCTGCGCGTCAGCCCGGAGTTCGTCATGCCCGCCCGTACCCTTTCGCTTGCCGCAATCCTCTCGGCCACCGGCAGCCACATCGCCGGCTGGCGCGATCCCGCCTGCGCGGCCGATGGCGCGGTCAACATCCGCCGCTACATCGAGGAGGCCCAGCTGGCCGAAGCGGCGAAGTTCGATCTGGTGTTTCTTGCCGACAGTCTCGCGCTCAAGCTGGCCAGCGCCGACGAGCTAAGCCGCACCTCGAATTCGATCGCGATGCTGGAACCGATGACCGCGCTGGCCGCGATGGCGATGATGACGCAGCGCATTGGCCTCGTCGCCACGGTATCGACCACTTATACCGAGCCCTACAATCTGGCACGCCAGTTCGCCTCGCTCGATCACATCAGCGGCGGGCGGGCGGGATGGAACCTGGTGACCGGTGCGAACCCGGCCGAGGCTGCCAACTTCAGCCGCACCAGCCAAGCCGCGCACGATGATCGCTATGCCCGCGCCGAGGAATACATCGATGTCGCCAAAGCCCTGTGGGATAGCTGGGACGATGGCGCGCTGGTCGTCAATAAGCCCGGTGGGCGGTATTTCCGCCCCGAGGCGTTGGGCGTGCCGAATCATCAGGGCCAGCACTTCACGGTGCGCGGGCCGCTCAACGTCATGCGCCCGCCGCAGGGTCATCCGGTGATCTTCCAGGCGGGCTCGTCCGGCCCCGGTGTCGAGCTTGCCGCGCGGACCGCCGATTGCGTCTTTACCCAGCAGCGCGGGATTGAACCTGCGCGCGAATTCTATGCCAAGCTCAAGGCGCGCGTCGCCGCCCATGGCCGCGATCCCGACACGGTGCGGTTGTTGCCCGGCCTCGTCCCCTTCGTTGCGGCCAGCCAAGCCGAGGCAGAGGACAAGTTCGCTCAGTTGCAGGCGCTGGTCGATCCCGCCGTGGGCATCCAGATCCTGAGCGCGGTGGTCGGCGGCGGGATCGACCTTTCCTCCTATGATATCGACGGTCCAGTACCCGAATTGCCGCAGACCGAGGGCATGCAGACCTTCCAGGCGAACCTGCTGACGGCGGCGCGGCTGGAAGGGCTGACGCTGCGCGCGCTTTACCTGCGCTATGCGGCCGGTTTCGGCCACTGGCGCGTAATCGGCTCCGCCACGCAGGTCGCCGACATGATCGAGGAGGCGTTTACCACCGGCGCGGCGGACGGCTTTGCCATTTCCTCGCCGGTGCTGCCCGGATCGTTGCGCGATTTCGCCGAACTGGTCGTGCCCCTGCTGCAACGCCGAGGCCTGTTCCGCCGCGACTATGCCGGGGCGACATTGCGCGATCACCTGGGCCTTGCTCGCCCGGTGCGCCAAGCCCCAGCCGCTCAGGCCATCGCCGTGTGAGCCATGACCGCTTCGCCTGCGGCGGGATCACTGACCTCCTTGAACCAATCGGCGATCCCGCTGCCGGTCATGAACACCGCTTGGGGATGCGCCATCAGCCGATCGAGCATCCGCTCCAGCCAGATGAAGCGATGCGGGACCGCGATCAGATGCGGATGCAGGCCCAGGGTGACGATGCGTGGACCGTTTGCGAGTTCGCCTTCATAGGTCGCCAGTGTGTCGACGAGGCGGTCGTGCATCTCGGGTGAAGAATGCTTCTCGACGGCATAAATCACGCTGTCGTTGATTTCGAGCGAGTAGGGCACCGAGACCATCGGCCCGCTTGTGGTGCGCATCCACAAGGGCAAGTCGTCAAGCACCCAGTCGCAGCAATAATCTACGCCGCGCGCGGCCAGCAGGTCCAGCGTCGCATGGCTCTGGCGCAGCCCGGGCCCCAGCCATCCCCGCACGCGGCGCCCGGTGAAATCGGAGATCTTGTCGAGCGCAGCGCCGATCAAGCCGGCTTCGCCCTCTTCGGCGGTCAGGGCGCGCTGGTGCATGCCGTGGCCCATAAACTCCCACCCGGCCTCCAGCACGGCTTGCGCCAGGTCGGGATAGGTATCGATCACCGAGGCGTTGAAGGCGCAGGTCACCGGCAGGCCGCGCCGCGCGAAGGTCTCGAACAGCCGCGGCATGCCGCAGCGCATGCCATATTCGGCCCAGGCGAAGTTGGGCACGTCGGGGATCGCCTCGGCGCCGTGTGGCGCGGTCAGCAGCTTGCGCGGCATCGCGTGGTCAAAACGCCAGTTCTCGATGTTGACGACTAGGTGGACAATGAGCGAACCACCGAGAGGCGGCGCCAGGGCAGCGCGCGCGGAGGCGAGTCGGTAGGGAACGCGCGGATTGGTCGACATCAGGCGATTCCCTTGTTGGCCCCACCATCGGCGGTCAGCGAGGTGCCGACCAGCATGTCGGCGGCATCGGACAGCAGCATTACCGCCAGGCGCCCCATCTCATCGGCCTCGGCGATGCGGCCGAGCGGTTGCTGCGCCAGCAGCCCAGCCTCGACCTCAGCCGGATCGCCGCCGCCGGTAGTCGCCAACCGGCCAACCAGCGTCTGCCAGCGGTCGGTGCGCGTCGGTCCCGGGTTCAGCGCGTTGATGCGGATGCCGTGCGGCGCGACATCGTCGGCCAGCCCGCGCACCACCGCCAGGCAAGCGGCATTGGCCGCCGAGCCGGGCAGCATCGCCTTATGCGGCTGGCGCCCGTTGTTGCCCACGATCACCACGATCCGCCCGAAGCCGGCTGCGCGCATCACCGGCACCAGCGCGCGCAAGGCCCGCACCATGCCCATGAACTTGAGCGCCAGCGCCTCTTCCCACACAGGGTCGCCCAGCGCGACGAAATCACCTCCCTGCGCCGCGCCTACGCTGATCACCGCAAGGTCGATCCCGCCAAAGCGCGCGATCATAGCGTCCACGGCCTGTTCGGCATCGCCCGGACGGGTCAGGTCGGCCACGATCGGCTGTGCCGAGGGATAGCGTTCGAGCATTGGCGAGAGCGCCTCTGCCGTGCGCGCTGTGAGGCCGAGTTCAACCCCTTCAGCCGCCAGCACGCAGGCCGTCGCCGCGCCGATCCCGCGGCTGCCCCCAAAGACCAGCGCACGGCTCCCGGCGAGCCCGAGGTTCATGGCCGGCCCACCGCATCCAGCGCGCCCCAGCTCACCGCATCGAGCAACGCCCCGGCATCGGGCAAGGTTTCGAGCGACCAGACCAGTTCGAATAGCTGCGCCTGACGCGCTGAGGGCAGTAGACCGGCAGCATTGTCGGCGAATTTGCCTTCCAATTCGGCATCGCTGAGGGGATTGTCGGGGCCACCGCGATAGGCTTCATCGGCCCAGCGCTCAAAGCGGCGTCCATCGTTCAACACCACCTCGACGCGCGAGCGAATTTTGTCCCAGCCCATCGCGTCGATCGCCTCGTCATGGTGCGTCTCGATGCGATGCTGCATCGCCTGGCAGGCGGGCGAAGAGACGAATTCGTCAGTGAACTCGTCCTTGCCGCAGCGTCCACGCAGCGCAATCGCGGCGAGCAGGAACGCGAAGGAGAATTTGCCTTCAAGTTCGGTTTTTGCGATGCGAAAGCGGATCGGGCCGAGCACGTTGAACCCGGCATGGAGCGTCACGCTGGCGATGTCGTGGGCGGCGATGGCCTCGTCGTGCATCAGGAACCGCAGCGCGTCCATGCTGGGGTGAGTCAGCACGCCCGAGGGGTACGGCTTGATGCTGACCCCGGGCGAGACCATCGTGAACGGGCGCCCGAAGCGATCCGCCACCAGCGCGGGATCGCCGCCCGGCCCGGCGATCGCCAGATAGCCCCACTTGCCGTCGAGCGCGCAGTCGTTGGCACCGAATCCCTCGCGTGCGAGCAGTGCGGCGGTCACGCCGTTCTCGGCTGCGCGACCGACGTGGAACGGCTTGGTCATCGTGCCGAAATTGGCGCGGATGCCCGCTGCGCACGAAGCCGCGATGCCGATCGCGCGCGCCGTTGCCCCGACGTCGAGATCGAGCAGGCGCGCCGCCGCGGCGGCGGCGGCGAAGGTGCCGATGGTGCCGCTGGTGTGGAAGCCGCGCATATAGTGATCGGGATTGATCGCCTCGGCAATCTTGCAGCCGACCTCGAAACCGGTGGCAAAGGCGGTGAGGAAACGCGCGCCATCGACTGGCTGGCCCTCCTGCTCGGCGACCAGATCGATCAGCGTGAGGCTGGCGGCAAGCGGGGGCATCGTCGGGTGCATCAACAGGCCGTAGGGGCGGCCCGGGCCCTCGGCGAGCTGGGTGTCATCCCAGTCCATCGCGTGGCCGGCGGTGGCCGTCCACAATGCGGCGAGATGCGCGGGCACGCGGTGGCCAGCAGCGCCCAGCGGCCGGCTTTGCGATGCACCGCCGAGCGACAGGATGTAACGCCCCAGCGGCGCCATTCCCGGTTGCTGGCTGCCGCCGACTGCCACCGCCAGACCATCCAGCACGCAGCGGCGCGCCAAGCGGAGATGCTCCCCCGCCACCTCAGCGGGGCGCATCGCGGTAATGAAATCCACGACTGCGGGAGTCAGCAGAACATCATCGCTCACGCCGAATTCCAGCAGGACAGGATTTCATCGACGGTCGGCGTCGCCCCGAACCGGTGGCGGACGTTGGCGAGCGCGGCTGCGTGCAGCGTCTCGTCCCACGACGCGCAAGCATCGGGTGGGACGACGGCATAATAGCCCAGCTCGAAACCCGAGCGGAAGGTGGTCTCGACGCAGACGTTGGTGGACACGCCGGTGACGATGATCGTGCGCACCCCGCGCGCGCGCAGCAGCAGGTCGAGGTTGGTCGCGGTGAAGGCGCTGTAGCGGTGCTTGTGGATCTCGAGTTCACCGGCGATGGGCGCCAACTCTTCGATGAAGGCGGCCCCGTCGGTCCCGGCCTGCCACGCTGCGACGACTTCGCCCGCACTGGCAAACCAGGCGTCGGGCCGGGCGGTAAGCCAGCCCAGCAGCTCCTCGATGGCGCCGATGCGATA
>JAMFSI010000098.1 GCA_026225215.1 Sphingomonas palustris
TACCCTATCGGGTGGTTGGGCCGGGGGAGCGGGACGGCACAGACTGAAATTAGCGCAGCTAATTTCCAATCAGAAACTGGGAGCGCGTCAGCGCTTCCTATGTTCGCCTTTAACCCAGCGCACGGTGCCCGAGCTGGCACGCATCACCACGCTTTCGGTGGTCATCACGCCATCCTTGCGATGCTTGACCCCATCGAGCAGCGAGCCATCGGTCACGCCGGTCGCGGCAAAGATGCAATCGCCCTTGGCCAGTTCCTTGAGATCATAGATCTTGTTGAGGTCGGTGATTCCCCATTTGCGCGCGCGGGCTTTCTCATCGTCGTTGCGAAACAACAGCCGGGCCTTGAACTGGCCGCCGACGCAGCGCAGCGCCGCCGCTGCCAGCACCCCTTCCGGCGCCCCGCCCGAACCCATGTAGATGTCGATGTTGGTATCATCGTTGGTCGTTGCGATTACGCCAGCCACGTCGCCATCGGGGATCAGCTGGATACCGCAACCGATCTTGCGCAGCTCCGCGATCAGATCGGCATGGCGCGGCCGATCGAGCACGCAGACGATGATGTCGGCGGGCGCGACGCCCTTGGCCTTCGCCACCGCCTCGACGTTCTCGGTCGGCGATTTGGCGAGATCGATGATGCCCTCCGGATAACCGGGGCCTACCGCCAGCTTGTCCATATAGACGTCGGGCGCGTTGAGCAGTCCGCCCTCTTCGGCGATCGCCAGCACGGTCAGCGCATTGGGGCCGGCCTTGGCGGTGATCGTCGTGCCTTCCAGCGGATCGAGCGCAATGTCGATCTTCGGACCATGGCCCTGCGCCGAACCGACCTTTTCGCCGATATAGAGCATCGGTGCTTCGTCTCGCTCACCCTCGCCGATCACCACGGTGCCGTCGATCTCCAGCTCGTTGAGCGCCTCCCGCATCGCTTCGACGGCGGCCTGGTCGGCAGCCTTTTCATCGCCGCGCCCGATCAGCTTCGCGGAATTGATCGCCGCCGCCTCGGTCACCCGCACCATTTCGAGGACGAGAACGCGGTCGAGAACCTGGCTGCGGGGGATGGATGTCATGGGAATGGCTATCCTTATAATGCTTTGCGCATAGCTTGAGGCTGAGCCGCGCTTAACCAGCGGAGAGAAGCTTGTCGAGACTGGAGGCGGATCTGGGCCTTAGCCAATTCGTGTTACAGTTGCGCAAGCATTAATTTCCCAACAAATGCATCACTAGAGGCGGGGCGACCAGGCTGGGCGAGCCATCGAGCAGACCCAGCGCCTTGCTCACTGCTGCTTCGGGCGCTTCATGCGTGACCATCGCCACCAACACTTCGCCCTCATTGTCGGCGCGGCCCTTCTGGATCAGGCTTTCGATGGAAACGCCGGCATCGCGCATCGCGGCGGTGATCTCGGCCAGCACACCGGGCCGATCGGCGACGATGAAGCGAATATACGCACGGCTGTGGCGATGGCCCGAGGCCGCAGGCGCCATCGCTTCGAGCGAAGCCACCGGCACCGAAAACGGCATATCCGCCTCAAACCCGGCCTCGATCCCGCGCGCGATATCGATGATGTCGGCGACCACCGCGCTCGCGGTCGGGCCATCGCCCGCGCCCGCGCCCTGAAACAGCAGGCGGCCCGAGAAATTGCCTTCCACGACCATGGCATTGGTGGCGCCGTCGACATGCGCGAGCGGGTGATCGAAGGGTACGAGATGCGCCTGGACGCGCTGGAACAAGCCACGCCGGCCCGCACCGCCAACATCTGGGCCCATATCCAGCTCGGCCATGCCGATCAGCCGGATAACATAACCGAGCGCATCGGCCTGGGCGATATCGGCGGCCAGGATTCGCGAGAT
This sequence comes from Sphingomonas palustris, assembly GCA_026225215.1. GTDB lineage: Bacteria > Pseudomonadota > Alphaproteobacteria > Sphingomonadales > Sphingomonadaceae > Novosphingobium > Novosphingobium palustris. The sequence continues at coordinate 1,847 of JAMFSI010000098.1, forward strand.
ACCCGAGGTTTCAACCGAGGCGAAATCGATCCGCGTACCGAAGGCCAGCGCCGACAGGATCGACAGCTTATGCGCAGTGTCGGTACCCTCGATATCGAAGGCGGGGTCGGCCTCGGCATAGCCGCGCGCCTGCGCCTCGGCCAGCACATCGGCAAAATCGCGGCCGGTGTCTTCCATCGTCGAGAGGATGAAATTGCAAGTGCCATTGAGAATGCCATAGACGCGATCGACCGCATTGGCCGCCACGCCCTCGCGCAGCCCTTTGATCACGGGGACGCCGCCGGCCACCGCAGCCTCGAAGCGCAACGGCGCCCCCGAAGCTTCGGCCAGCGTCGCAAGTTCCAACCCGTGATGCGCGATCATCGCCTTATTGGCGGTGACCAGCGCCTTCCCACCACCCAAGGCATCGCGCGCCAGCTTCAGCGCCGGGCCATCGGCGCCGCCGACCAGTTCGACCACGACATCGACATCCGCGCGCGCAGCCAGCGCGGTCATGTCGGCTTCCCAGCCGTAGGCGGAAAGATCGACGCCACGATCCCTGCTGCGATCACGCGCGCTCACCGCGCTCACGACGATCGGCCGCCCGGCGCGACGCGCAATCAGCGCGCCGTTGGCCTCGAGCAGCCGAATGACGCCGACGCCCACCGTACCCAGCCCGGCCAAGGCGATCCGCAACGGCTGTGCGACACCGGCCTGTGCAAGTTCAGCGGATGTGGACGACTGAGCCATAGTACCCCCTTTGCGGAAGACGGCCCCGTAAAGCATGGGGCGCGGCAGTCAAACAGGTCTGTGTGGGAAGACGGTGCCAGCCCGCTCCCCCGCCCAGCCACCCAACGAGATTGTATGCTATTGGGTGGCTGGGCGGGGGAGCGGGCTGGCACCGTCTCGCGTAATCGATTTATCGAATTACGCACAAGAAAATCAACGCGTCCGCCCGCACACCCCCAACCCGGCGAGCACCAGCTTGTAATCCTCGACCGCCTGCGCCCGATCCTCCGGCGTTTCCGAGACATTGCTGCCATCGGGCAGTTCGCGGGGCAGGAAGCAGGCCAACCGATACCAGGTCAGCGTGTCATGCGCGGGCGGCTGCCCCGAGGCATCGACGACCTCCGAAAAGGACACCGACCAGCTTGCCGGTTTCCCCGGCTGATGCAGCACCGAAATCGTGGCTGGCGAAACTGCGTCCGACGAGCCACTCGCCATCGTTAGAAAAATCTGGGTTTCGCCCTCGCCGACCAGCGTTCCCGGCACATAGATCGCCTCGCGCACCCCGGTGACGGCAGCGGGTGCATCCGGCGCCTGCAGCGCGGCGAGCACCGCGCGCACCCGCGTCTCCAGCTCCGCATCCCAGGGAAGCTGGGCGTCGGGGGCCACCAGTTGCACCATCTCCGGATGATCCGTCACCGGCCGCGCCACCAGCAGGACAGTGTGTTTGTTGAGCGCCGGCAGCTTGCCCTTGGCGTCCAGCGGCACGTCGGCGAGATAGCTGATAGTTTCGATGGCCGGCAAAGCCCCGCGCAGCGCTGCTACCCCGCGCGCCTCGACATAAGTCCTCGCCCAGCCTGAACGCACGCCGCGAGCCCGCTCCGGCTCGATCTCGGCGACTTTGCGAATCTGCACCTCCAGCACCAGCGGGGCCGGCTCCAGGAGATCGACCAGATCGGCGTAGCTCGGAGGTGAAGTGGTCGACGAAACCGGATTCGCCGAATCGACTACAGACGGAACGACGGGGGGCGAAACGACGGGGAGCGAATCGGCCCGATTCGGCGCGTCCGCCAAAATTGGCGAACTCACGGTCAGCGCCAGCCCGGTGAGCAGGCCAGTCAAGGCTCGGACCGGGGCTCGGGCCAAGGTTCGTGATGGAACTATGATCACCAGAATCTCCAAAAAATCCGGTGGCGGACGCAATCCAGCCAGCCAATGCCCGTTTCCGGCGAATTAGAGCTTTAACAGAAATGAATCGCTGGTTAAGCTGATTGCGCAGCGGTTTGGCGTTGCACGGGTGGGCCTTGGCCGTTAATGCACCCGGAAAAGCGGGCTAAAACATAAAAAAGGCCCTCAGCGCGCCCAACCGGGCTTCGGGGCCCTCATGGCGCTCCGGATTTTCCGGCAGGGTGGAAAAGTTGGGATGGTCGTGGATGCCGGCGCAGTCGGATTCAGGGCTCTGTCGGGATTTATCCCGAGTGGTTTTGATGGAGTGAAGAGGCTGAATGGCTTATACTGACCAACGGATGAGCAGTAACCGGGTTACCGCGTTAATCATCGTTGCCCTTATTCACGTCGTTTTGGCTTACGCCTTGATCACTGGCCTTGCCTATTCGGCGGCTCAGCAGATCATCAAACGAGTGACAACGGTCGACATCAAGAAGGATGAACCGAAGAAGCCACCGCCACCGCCGCCACCGCCAAAGAATCTGCCACCGCCGCCCGTCGCGCCGCCGGTGAAGATCAATGTGGCCGTAACACCGCCACAGATCCAGACGGTAGTTACCCCGCCGCCGCCGGCTCCGGTGATCGTACTGCCACCGCCGCCTTCGGCGCCGCCCGCTCCGCCGCCACCGCGGTTCACCGCCAAGGGCGCCACGCCCAGGGGCTCGCCTGGCGAATGGGTCACCACCGACGATTATCCGGCCCGCGCCTTGCGTGAGGAACGCGCAGGCACCACCCGTTTCCATATGGAAGTCGGGCCCGATGGACGCGCCACCAGTTGCTCGGTGACGTCGTCGAGCGGCAGCCCGGATCTCGATGAAGCGACCTGCACTTACGCCCAGCGCCGGGCCCGGTTCAACCCCGCCACCGATGGCGACGGCAACAAGACCACCGGCTCGTACAACGGCAGCGTGAGATGGGTGATTCCAAAGGAATAATCTTTTCTTTTCCGGGGGGAGTGGCGCCATGCCACATCCCCCCGCTTGCTATGACCCTATTTGCTTGAGAGGACTATCGCATGCTTTTTGAACTCCTTGCCGCCGGCGCAGGCGCCACGGCCCCCCAGAACAAGTTCGGCTTCATGGAAGCCATGCAGCAAGGCGGCGCCATTTCGTGGTCGGTCGTCACCGTGCTGGCGATCATGTCGTTCGGCTCGTTCTTCATCCTGTTCACCAAATGGTGGGACCAGGGCAAGATCATGAAGCAGGCGCGCGATCTGCACACCGTGTTCTGGCGCGCGCCGTCGCTGCGCGAAGGCGCCGCCAAGCTGGAAAAGAACAGCGCCTGGCGCCAACTGGTCGATGACGGCCTGACCGCTGAAGACCAGCACGGCAAATTGACCGACTCGATCGAAGCGCATGACTGGCTGCACAATACGCTGGCCCGCACGGAAAGCTTCATCAACGCCCGTCTCGCCCAGGGCCTGCCGTTCCTGGCGACCGTGGGCGCCACCGCGCCGTTCGTCGGTCTGTTCGGCACCGTGGTCGGCATCTATCGCGCGCTGATCGCCATCGGCATCGCCGGCTCGGCTTCGATCGACAAGGTCGCGGGCCCGGTCGGTGAAGCGCTGATCATGACCGCGCTCGGTCTGCTCGTCGCCGTGCCTGCGGTGTTGGCTTACAACTACCTGCAGAGCCGCAACAAGCGCATCGCCGAATCGCTGTCGGCCTTCTCGAACGATATTCTCGCGAACATCAATTCGAAGGGCACGATCAAGCCGCAGCATGCCGCTGCCGCTCAGCTGAAGGCTGCTCCTGCCGCCAAGCCGGCCGGCCCGATCACCGCGCCCAAGGTGTAAGTCGATAATGCTGCCGATCGGATGAAGCATCCGTGTCGGCAGCGGGCAGGGTTTCGGGGGGCAGCTGCAGTTGCAGCACCCCCGCTTCCTCCCAGGCAATATAGGATAGGATGAGAAAATGGCGATTTCGGTAGGCGGCGCGGGCGTTCAAGAACGACCCATGTCGGATATCAACACGACGCCGCTCGTCGACGTGATGCTGGTGCTGCTGATCATCTTCCTGATCGCAGTACCGGTGGCGATCCAGCAGATCCAGAAGCTGAAAATTCCGATCATGGTTTCCACGGAATCGAAGAACAAGGTCGAAAACCTGCTGCTCGCCGTCGCCACGACGGACGCCGCTGGCCGCAGCCCCGGCGATGCGGGTTATGAAGGTTCGTCGCGCGGTGGCGACTGCCGGATTTACTTCAACAACATCACCCCGGTCACCTCGGACGAACTGCGCGACCTGGCGTTCAAGCGCCTCGACGCCATCGTCAAGCGTGCGGGCGGCCCTGACGCGATCAAGGATACCCCTGAAAAGATCCCGCAGGTGCATCTGCGCGCCGATGTCAACGCCCCCTGGCGCTGCGTCGCCGGCGCGATCTACAACGTCCAGCTCTCGGGCTATCCGACGGTCGGCTTCATCTCGAACCCCGTCGATCCCAACGGCTAAAAGCAGTTTAGGAGTAAATCCCCATGGCAATGTCAGGCGGCAAGGACGATGGCTCGCCGATGATGGAAATGAACACGACGCCGTTGATCGACGTCATGCTCGTTCTGCTCATCATGTTCATCATCACCATCCCGGTCGCAACTCACGCGGTCAACATCGACCTGCCCTCGGCAGCGAACCCGCCACCGCAGACGATAGTCAAACCCGACAAGAACAAGGTCGTGCTCAGCGCGGACGCCAAGATCCTGTGGAACGGCGGCGAAATCAACCAGAACCAGCTGGTCTCGCTGCTGCAGCAAACGCTGCGGCTGCCCACCGAGCCGGAACTGCAGTTCCAGCCCGATCCGCAAGCGCCTTACGACCTGTCCGCCCATGTGCTGAACATCATCAAGGCATCCGGCGTGACCAAGTTCGGCTTCGTCGGCAACGAACAATTCGTCAACTTCGGCAAGGCCGCAAACGCGCCTAAAGCCACTAGCTGACGAACTGCGGTCATGATTGAAGAAGGGGGCGGAGAAATCCGCTCCTTTTTTTATTGAAGTGAGGCAAGGGAAAGGTGCGAGGGTTAACACCCTCGCGCTCCCATTACGTCTTCCGGCGAGGGGAAACGCTAACGGCGCCGTTCTTCGCCGCCCAAGCGCCGGGAGATATTTCTGGGGCCTGGGGCCGCTGGCCCCAGAAAACCTATCTAACCAAACCTATCAATCCGGTCGCATCGCCGCCGCCGCCAAGCTCTCAGCCTCCACCAGCAGATCATCATCCGCCGCACCGGCCGGCATGCTTTCGCGCCCAATCATCGTCAGCACCGGCACCGCCAGCGGGCTGACCCGGTCAAGCTCGACGTGATCGATCCCCGCCTGCGCGCGTTCGAGCACGTCGGCGATGCGCGCGACATCGGTGAGGCGAGCACGGGCATCGGCCCAGGCGGCTTCGATGAGCAAGTGATCGGGTTCGTAGCGACACAGCACATCGAAAATAAGGTCGGTCGAGAAGGTCACTTGTCGGCCAGTCTTGCGCTTGCCGGGCTGCTGACGCTCGATCAGCCCGGAAATCACCGCGACTTCGCGGAACGCTCGCCGCAGCAGGTAAGACTTCTCGACCCAATCGACGAATTCGCCGGTGAGAATCTCGGGTGAGAGCAGGCTCGCGGGATCGGCGATCTTGTGCAGACCCCATACCGCCAAGGCGTAATCATTGGCGACGAAGCCGAGCGGCGCCAGCCCGCGATCCTCCATGCGGCGAGTCAGCAGCATCCCCAGCGACTGATTCGCTGGCCAGCCCTCGAAGGTATAGAACACCGAATAGGCGCGGGATCGCAGCGGAAAACTCTCGACGAGCAGGCGTCCGGGCCGGGGCAACTGCGAGCGCCAGTCCTGCATTTCCAGCCATTCGCGGACATCGTCGGGAAACCGCGCCCAACCGGCACGATCGGCGAGCAGGGCCTGCACCCGGCTCGCCAGATAAGTGCTGATCGGAATGCGCGCGCCCATGTAGCTCGGGATCATCGCCGCTTGGCGCGCAGCATGGACGATAAGATCGCCATCGCGCAGCCCCTCCACCTCGATATCCAGGCCGGCGAAACGAAAGCTATCGCCGGGCCCCAATTGCGCGGCGAATTCCTCCTCGACACGTCCCAAGGCCCGGCCATTGCGGAACCGCACCTCGATCATCTCGCTATCGACGATAATTCCCGCATTGAGCCGATGCCGCGCCGCCATTTCCGGATGCGCCAATCGCCAACTGCCATCCGGCTCCCGCACGATCCGGCGAAACCGGTCATAAGCGCGCAAGGCGTAGCCGCCGGTAGCGACGAAGTTCAGCACCCGTTGCCACAGCGCCCCGTCCAGCCAGCGATATGGCGTGGCCCCGCGCACCTCCCCCAGCAGCGCCGCTTCATCGAACGGCCCGGCGCAGGCGCAGGCCATGACATGCTGCGCCAGCACATCGAGCCCGCCCGGCCGGAACGTCTCGCCATCGCGCTGCCCCTGGCGCACCGCCTCAGCCGCCGCCATCGCCTCGATATATTCGAACCGATTGCCCGGCACCAGCAAGGCCTCGCTGGCCTGGTCGAGCCGGTGATTGGCGCGACCGATCCGCTGCAGCAGCCGCGACGATCCCTTGGGCGCGCCCATCTGGATCACCAGGTCGATATCACCCCAATCGACCCCCAGATCGAGGCTGGCGGTACAGACCAACCCCCGCAGCTCGCCCCGCGCCATCGCCGCCTCGACCTTGCGCCGCGCCTCACGCGATAGCGAGCCGTGGTGGATCGCGATCGGCAGCCGATCCTCGTTGATGTCCCACAGCGACTGGAAGATATATTCCGCCAGAAACCGCGTATTAGTGAAGACCAGGGTGGTGCGATGCGCCTTGATCTGTTCGTAGACCTGAGCCAGCGCCCAGCGCGCGGCATGACCGCCCCATGGCATGACCTCGCCCTGCGGAACCACCACCGACACCACCGGCGCCGCGCCAGCCTCGCCCTGCACCAGCGCCACACTGTCGCCCCGGCCATCCGGCGCCAGCCAGTCGCAAAACGCCCCGGTATCGGCCAGTGTCGCCGACAAGCCCACCCGCTGCACGCCCGGCGCCAGCACTTGCAACCGCGCCAGCGCCAAAGCCAGCAGATCGCCGCGCTTGGTCGGCGCAAAGGCATGAATCTCGTCGATCACCACCCGCTTCAGTGTCGCAAATATCGTTGCACTCTCGGGGTAGGACAGCATCAATGACAGTGATTCGGGCGTCGTCAGCAGAATATGCGGCGGCCGCGCCCGCTGCCGCGCCTTACGATCGCTCGGCGTATCGCCGCTGCGCGTCTCGACCCGGATCGGCAATCCGATCTCCGCGATCGGCCCCAGCAAATTGCGCTGCACGTCCTGCCCCAAAGCCTTGAGCGGCGACACATAGAGCGTGTGCAATCCGTCCGGCGGCAGCGCGTCCATCAGCCGTGATGGTGCGAAATCCGCGAGTGTGGGCAGAAACCCGGCCAGTGTTTTCCCCGCTCCGGTATCCGCTGTGAGCAAGGCATGCCGGCCGCTGGCCGCCTGCTCCAACATTTCGGCCTGATGCCGTCGCACCCGCCAGCCGCGCCCCGCGAACCATTCGGCGATCTCGGGTGGGAGGAGGGCCTTCGGCATTGAGTTTAGGTAGGGGTTGAAGGGGGAGCCGCCAAGGGTTGAGGAATAAGGGATATTCGAAGGTGCGAGGGCTACCGCCCTCGCGCTCCCCATCCTTGTCATCGTCACCTGCCGTATCATTGTCACGGCTGCCGCGAAGCGGCTTTATAGCCTGCGGCGCAGCGTCCTCGCGCCACGCCGAACTGCCACACCACGACGACAGGATTGGGTCTGGGGCCGCTGGCCCCAGAATCTATTCTACCGCTTTTCCCGCGAAACTCCCGACGCTGCTAGTTGTGCGTCAATCTCTTCAAGCAACCGACTTAAGCCCGCCTCATCCACGCTTTCCGCCCGCGCAACGAGCGCGGCCTGGGTATTCGAGGCGCGTAGCAGCCACCAGCCTTCCGCAGTAACAACGCGGACGCCATCGATCGTATCGAACGCAGCGCCGCTGGCCTGCAGTCTCGCCGTGACCTCTGCGATCACCGCGAATTTGCGGCCGTCATCGACCGGAAAGCGCAATTCAGGGGTATTGATCATTCTCGGCAAGGCGCTGTGCAGTTCCGTCACCGACCGGCCGAGCCGGATCGAGGCGGCGATCAAGCGGATGGCCGCATAAAGCGCATCGTCGAAGCCATACCAATCGTCGGCGAAGAAGGCGTGGCCGGTCATTTCGCCGGCCAGCAGCGCGCCGGTTTCCTTCATCTTCGCTTTGATCAGGCTGTGCCCGCTCTTTCCCATCAGCGGGCGCCCGCCCAGCTCGGCAACCCGGTCGAACACCGCTTGCGATGCTTTGATATCGATAAGGACCGTGGCGCCCGGCGATCGGCGCAGAACATCTTCGGCATAGATCATCAGCAGTTGGTCGCCGGCAATGATTCGGCCCAGCCCATCGACGATACCGATACGATCGCCGTCGCCATCAAAAGCCACGCCGAAATTGAGCTGCTGTTCGGCGACCAGCGCCTGGAGATCGGCGAGGTTATGCGCTTCGGCCGGATCGGGGTGATGGTTGGGAAAATGACCATCGACCTGGGTAAACAACAGATGATGTTCGCCCGGCAAGCGGGCCACCAGCGCTTCGAGCGCCGGGCCAACGGCACCATTGCCGGCATCCCAGCCGATGCGCAGGGCAGCGAGGCGGGCGGGGTCCAGCCCGCGTAGCCCTTCGAGCAGACGATCGATATAGGCAGGCAGGACGTCGCGGCGCGTCACGATCCCGCGCCGGCCACCCGCAGATCCGGCATTTTCGCGCAGCGCCTGGATATCGGCGCCGAAGAACGGTCGCCCGTGCAACACCAGTTTGAAGCCATTGTGATCGGCGGGGTTGTGGCTGCCGGTGACTTGAATTCCGGCCTGCACATCCTCGGCCGAGGCCTCGGCGTAATACATCATCGGGGTCGGGCCGAGGCCGAGGCGGACGACATCGCAGCCGGCTTCGGCAAGCCCCGCGACCAGCGCTTCCTCCAGCATCGGCGAACTCAGCCGGCCATCGTAGCTGACCGCGACTTTCGTTCCACCCTCGCGCCTTACCCGCTCGGCAAAGGCATGGCCGATCGCCCGCGCATCCTCCGCGCCCAGCGATATGCCGACAATCCCGCGAATGTCGTATTCGCGCAGGATCGACGGGTCGAAGCGATGGCTCACTGCAAAGGCGCGGGAGCCTGCGCCAGCAACAGATCGCGCGCCTCGTTGGCTTCATAGACCAGCGCTTCGCTGCCGCCGCGGTCCGGATGGACTTGCACCAGCAGGCGTTTATGCGCCTCGATAATCTCGGTTCGACTTGCTCTGGCGCCGACGCCGAGCAGCGTGCGTGCCTTGGCGAGCTGCGGCGAGGCCGGCGGCAGCGCCAGCATTTGCCACGGCCAGCGCCCTAACAGCATCTTGCAGCCCATCGCGGCGATGACCAGCAACAGGATCATTTTACCCATCGGCGGGTCAGCGTTCCGCCAGAGCCGGCTCGGCCGCCACGGCAGCTGGCGTCGCATGGCTGGGCATCGGCAGCTTGAGCCCGGCGATCAGCGCGCGCATCTCCTGCCGCGCAACCAGGTGGCTGGTGCCGAGTTCGCCGAGGTGCCCTTTGTCGAGCAGGGTCAGGCCCGAGGGAAATAGTTCGCGATAAATCACGCGCTCGGACAGACCATTGGCTATCCGAAAGCCGACCCGGCGCGACAATTCGGTCAGAGCATTGTCGATACGACGCATATTGCGTGCCTCGACATGCTGAGTGCGGTTGCGCACCACCACCCAGTCCATCTCGCGCCGCGCCTCCTTGATCGTGGTCATCGCGCGTTTCTTGCGGGCCTCCCAGATCAGCTCGGCGTAGAACGACAAGCGGCGCACCTTGAAGGTTTCCGCATCGACCTGGCCGATCAGGTCGAAATCGACGAAGCTGTCGTTGAGCGGTGTCACCAGCGTGTCGGCGCCGGTGGCGACATGGCGGGCGAATTCGTCATCACGCCCGGGCGTGTCGAAGATCAGGAAGTCATGGCCCGCGCCCAGTTCCGCGCACATGGCATCAAGCTCGGCGATGGTGCTGCCGTTGAAGACCTCGAAGGTCGCTTGCGGCAAGTCGGCGGCGCGGCGGGCTATCGTCTCGGCGCGGTTTTCCAGATAGCGATGGAGCGTGCGCTGGCGCGGATCAAGGTCGATCGCAGCCACTTTCGCGCCCTGATAAACGAGTGCGATGGCGACGTGGACCGCCGTGGTCGACTTGCCGGTGCCGCCTTTTTCATTGGCGAAAACGATGCGGTGCGGGGCAGGAGATGACATCGGCGAGGTTACTCTTGTCAGGCGTGGCATCGGACGTGATACGGCGGAAACGGTGAGGGTGCCGCGTCGCCTTCGGATTGGCTTTATCGGAGGGGCATGGTGCGTGCAAACCATCAATCGGATTGATCCACTGCGCAGTGCGGTCAGCGCGCTGCGACTGGA
>JAMFSI010000099.1 GCA_026225215.1 Sphingomonas palustris
AACAGGGAATTCTTTGGTAAAAACAGGAAAACTTGATCACCTGTCGGATGCGAACATGCGTCGCTGCGCCGCCCAAGCAAGAGGCACATCGGAGCGCATTACAGCATCGAGGTTCATGCGACGCGACTGACGTCCGGTCAGGATGCCCCGCTGAATATCCGGGGCAAGCAGGGCGAGCCGCAGGATAGGCCGCTCATACGGTGCTGAAACACGGCGAGCTTTGGTGCGGTTGAGGTCACCCTCGTCCCGGTCATTCCCGGCACCGAAGTCTCTGCCTGAAACCTTCCGCCCATTCATCGATACACTGGGGACAGGACCTTCCCCTGGTAATTCCTCCAATTGGAATTGGCGTTCCGCCCGGAGAAGAACGGACAGATGAAGTGCAAGAGGCTTACTGAAAGACAGATCGTCGGAGCGCTGAAGGAGGCAGAGGCTGGCGCGAAGACGAGCGATGTGGCTGGCACCCTGCAAAAAGCAGGGCGAATGTGGGATAAAGGCGTGTAAATCACGAGCAGTGCGGTTGCTCTGACAACACCTCCTTCACCGTTCGGCTGGTCGCCGCAACCAATCGATTGCGCGGATACCTCTATGCCCCTGCGCCCGATCGAGTTGCACGATCACATCGATCATCGTCCGTGCATATTCCAGCGTATCGAGCCTGCTCAGGCCCAGCCCCGACTGCATCGTCATCAGCACCAGCTGTTCGAGCGCGCCGGCCGGCGAACTGGCGTGAATGGTTGAAAAAGAGCCAGGATGGCCGGTATTTATGGCCCTCAGGAAGCTCACGGTCTCACGCCCGCGCAATTCGCCCACGATGATGCGGTCCGGGCGCAAGCGCAGCGCGGCTTGAAGGAGGTCGTCCGTGGTCACCTTGGCTTCGCCCAACTCGCCCTTCACGGCGACCAGTCCCAGGCTATTGGCGTGGCGTAGGCGAATTTCCGGGGTATCCTCGATCACGATCACCCGCTCATCGTCGGGGACGGCGCCGAGCAGTGCGTTAAGAAAAGTGGTCTTGCCGCTCGAGGTGCCACCTGAGATCAGGATCGACCATTTTTCGTGAACCGCGCGGGTGATAAATCCCACTGGATCCGCCTGTGGATCGGGCACGTCGGCGAGAGCGGTGGCAGGGCGCAAGGGGCCGTTATTATAGGCCGACAAAGGCAGTTCGACCATGCGATGACGGCGAATCGCCACAGCCCAATACGCGCGCGTTGCGGAAGGATTGATGAATTGCACTCGCGCGCCATCGGGCAGTACCGCCCCTAGCAACGGTTGTTCACGATTGATGCCTTGGTGGCTGATTCGGGCCACCTGCTCGGCGAGACGTTGCAGATGGCGGTCAGTGACGGCTGGAACTGCGTGACATGCCATGCCCTGTCCAGCGGTCTCGATCCATACCTCGCCGGGGCGATTGACGAGAATCTCGGTCACATCCTCGCGTCCCAGCCAGGGCTTGAACGGTGCCAGATAGGTGTCGAGAAAGACACCTCCCAGCGGAATGACAGCCGTCGGATGAGCCGGACCGACGTTCGCCGCGCTCACGGTTTTCGCCCCGAATCACTCACCGCCGAGAAGTCCAGATCACGGGCCAGGAATACCCGAATGGGCGAGCCGGCTGCCACCTTGATCGTCGGTGGGATCTGATCATCGTGCTGAGCCGCGACCGAAGCGGCGCTGTTGCCGGTCGAGACCACCACTGGATTGCCCGATGAGCTGGCGAGCCCGGTGAGCACCGACAACACCACCGACGAGCCGTAGCGCTCAAAGTAATGGCTGTAGACCTTACCAGTCAGCCCCGCCTGTCCGCCGAAATCGACGCCCGGCGAGCCTAACGCCACCGATGCTCCATCTGGCAGCAGGAGCCTCGTCCACACCACATAGGCGCGCTTCTGTCCGGTGGCGATGCCCGACTTGTATTGGCCGATCAGCCGGGAATAGCGGGGGATCAGTACCTTGCTGCCATCGAAGCTTCGCACATTCTCGGTGACAAGGGCCCGTGTATAGCCGGGCAGGTCGGAATTGAGCGCCGTTTCGAGCACCGCGGAGATCAAGGTGCCTTGGGTGATGGTGTTGGACGGGTCGCCCAGCTTTTCAACCGTGGCGGTATCGACGCTACTCGTGGCCTTGGCGAGAAACTGATCGGTATCGTCGCCCTTATCCTTCTCGATCCCCGATCTGGGCGAGGAAACAGCGGTTGGCGCTGCTGGTGTGGCGGCGTTGGGGCCATCATAGACCATGGCTGGGGAAGCGGCGCCGGAAATTGCCGCAGCCGAAACCGTCGGTGCGGCTCGCGACACGGGCGGTGGGGACAGCGCGACGGGTGTAAAGGCAGAATGTGGCGCCTCGAGCGGCGCCGGCGGCGTGGGCGCTGGCAACTCGGATCGCTCGATCGCAGGGGCTGTGCGATTCCGGCTCAGCGAAAATAGCGTAACCCCGCCCAGCAGCATCGCGACCAAAGCCCCGAGCGCTAGCCCCATCGTATCGGAGCGGCGCCTGCTTTGCGCGACGATCGGAAAGCCATTGTGGCTGGCTCTCGCCAAGGCCTCGTCGTCGAGGTGCAGGCGTGGATCGTCTTCGCCACCGGGAGTGGTCAATGAAAAGCCGCTTGCCTTTTCCCCGCCCGGTCGACCGGCACCCGAATTCGCTACGGCGGCGGCGCTCATGGCGCGGTTCCGGAGTTGGACGGCGCGGCGGGAGGGGTCGTTGCAGCATCGTTTCTGCTTGCACGAGCCGTGGCAGTGTCGGGACTTATAACGGGCTTTGCTACCGCGGTACCGGTGCCGTCACGCCGCGCTTCGTGACTCTTGCGGCGGGTCGGCTGCTCACCCTCATTGAGCTCGCCGCCGGGCGCCGGTCGGGCCGGAGCCATCAAAGTAGCGGTCTGCTTGCCACGCTTCAGCGTAATCTCAGCAGGGATACCGTCGATAACCATATAGTCGCCCTCGATCCGGTAATTGAGCGGCCCGTCTCCAGCGGAAGGATCGCGGCGCAGAATGGCGGGCGGCGCCACGTCCTTGGGCCAGCTCAGCCAGACAAACTGGCCGTCATCGAACACGCGCGAGGGCCACAAGCTGCGCACACCGCTCATAATCCAGTCGAAATGCAGGTCGGCCAGGCTTTTTTCTGCTGGTGGGTCGCCGGCCTTGGCCAGTTCGGCTTCCACCGGGAGCAGTGTCGGCGGTGGCGGCGGCACCGGGTCCGGCGGATAAGCGAATTGTAGAATGTAGGCGACCGAAAGCCCTCGCCCTGCCACTAGATCGAACAGATAAGTGCGCTTGTCGGTGATCACCGTCATGTTGGTATGGCTGTTGGCGTGCATCGGCTTGATGAACACCAGGGTCCCGTGCTTGTTAGGCGTGACTTGCCATTCGGTTGAATCTCCTACCGCGATATTGTCGATGCGCTCGTCCGAGCGGAAGGTGATGGTGGTCTGGATGCCGACATGGCCATGCACCGTGACGATCCTGCGCGCGTTGTACAGCTGATCGACGATACGCACGTCGCCGCTGACGGCTGGTGCGGCCAAGCCGAGTGAAATGGCTCCCAGAAGAGCGAGTTTCGGCACGGCAAAAGGGAACGTAACGGGCTTCACAGGCGAGCCTTGACGGGAAGAGTGGAGGCATCCGGGCGCGGGCGGAACCGGCTGCCCACGCCCTGCAAGCGTCGGTCGCCGGAGCCCATCGAAGCCCCGGCGGCGGTGGGGACCAGTCCCATGACCACGGTGCGTGCCCGTTCCGTGCGGTCGGTGCCGTCCGCGATCGAGCCGCCACGTCCCTCGGAGGAGGAGGGGCTCATGCCCGCCATCATCGCCCGCACGCGCGGATTGGCGACGCCGCCCGGCTGCCAGGACGCGGTCCCGGGCATCGGTACCGTCGCCACGGGCGCGATCGTAGGCTGGGCGGCGAAAGGCGGCACGGGCTGGCCGCCGCCGAAAGGCAGTCGCCATCCCGCGACTATCAGCGTGGCGGTGCGCCCTAACAGCACCATCAGCGCGAGATAAACGCAGGCGGACAAGAACAGCAGCAGTGCGCTGCGCGTCGATTCTTCGGTGGTATCATTCAATGCGTCGCGAATCAGCGGGGCGATTATCGTCAGCATGGCCCCGCCGATCAGTACCGTCAGCAAGGGAACGAGCGCGCTGGCCACCGTCGCCTTCAGCCAGCCTTCGAAGAGGCCGTTGGTGGCGGGGAACAGCGCCAGCACGATGAACACCGGCCCCAATGCCAGCAGCGCTGCCAGTACGATCTTGGCAGTGACCATCACGCCCACCGTCCCAACCAGCAGCATCAGACCCGAGATCCACAGCATCCCTTGCGTTGAAAGAAAAGAGACGTTGTGGGAGGCGCCGTCGGCGGTCGCCTGGCTTGCTTGGACCGCGCCGTTGGCACTTTGATGAGTGGCATCGGAGATGGCAGCGAAGATGATTTCGATTTTGTCGGCGAAGGCGCTGGTGGCCGAGCCATGGGTGCCGGCAACCACGCTGGCGAGCTGATCGGGCGCGCCCACGGCGAGTTGCCATACCACGTTCTGATAGGCCAGCCACGAGGTTGCGAAGGTCATCACCAGGCCGATGGTCATCATCCGGGGCGTCAGCGCAGCAAGCCCCAGCCGGCTACGGCCGGTCAGCAATGCCCAGCCGAACAGGCCGACATACAGTGTGAGCATCGCTGTCAGCACCGGCATCAGCGCCCCATGCTGGCCGAACAGCCGGCCGAATGCGTCAGCGGCCCCTTCTCCGACGCGGCAATCCAGTCCACGCAGCGTCTGCGCGAGGCTGGCACCATTCAGCTGCAGGGCGGGGCAAGTGCTCATTCGGCAGCGTCCCGCAGGGGCGCGGTTTCGCCTTCCTGGCCGGGCCAGACCGTGCCGGTCAGAGCTTCGAACCAGGCGGACGGAGCGTCACCCACTTCGGCGCGCAAGGCATCGAGGCGGCGCACACTGGCCTCGCGGCCCGACAGCACGGCGAGGATGTCGGGCTGATCGCCCAGATCCAGCCGTGCCACCACCGAATGGTTGGCATGCCGGATAAGGAAGCAGCGGCTGTGTGCCGGCAATTGCCGCACCAGCTCCAGCTCATGCGTGGATAGTCCGAAGCCCTCGCAGTAATCCTCGAACCGGGCGCGTGGGTTAGGGGTGAAGATCATCGTCGCGGTCTGCTCGACGATGGCGCTGGCGATGCGGCTGTCGAGCGCGTCGCGCGCGCTTTGCGTCGCGAAACCGACCAGCGCATTGCGCTTACGCAAGGTTTTCAGCCAATCGCGGATACGCGCGGCGAACACCGGATCGTCGAGCGCCTTCCAGCCCTCGTCGATCAGTACCATCGATGGCATGCCATCGAGTCGCTCGTCGATGCGATGGAACAGGTAGAGCATCGTCGGCGTGCGCAGTGTCGGGTTGTCGAGCAGCGCGGTCATGTCGAAGCCGAGCGTATGCGCGTCGAGATCGAGTGCATCTTCCGCATTGTCGAAAAGCCAGGCGTGCTCACCGCCGTCGATCCACGGATCGAGCCGCGAGGAGAGGTCGCCCGGTGCGGGTCGCCGAGCGCCGCCCAGCAGTTCGCGGAAATGGCGCAGGCGGCGGAAGACGGGCTCGGCTTCGATGCAGGCATCGACCGCCTGAGCGATAGCGGCGAGTTCTTCCGGTCCCTCGGCCGCCAGCATCACCCCCAGCCAGTCCCGCAGGAAACCACGGTTGACCGGATTGTCGGGCAGGGCGAGCGGATTGAATCCGGTCGGTTCGCCAGGTTGTATCCGCGCATAATGGCCGCCGAGTGCGCGCAGGAAAATCTCGGCACCGCGATCCTTGTCGAAGAATACCGTGCGGGGCGCGAATTTCTGTGATTGCGCGGTGAGGAAATTCAGCACCACCGTCTTGCCGCTGCCCGAGGGGCCGATCACGGTGAAATTACCGAGGTCGCCCTCATGGAAATTGAAGAAATAGGGGGTGGCACTGGTTGTCTCGAAGACCGTGGCGGCCGGGCCCCAGTGATTGCCCTCAGGCCGTCCGAAAGGCATGCCATGCAGCGACAGGAAGCCTGCCGCATTGGCGGTCGAGATCAGCGCGCGACGAACGACATAGCTTTCGTTGCCGGGAAACTGCCCCCAAAATGATGGTTCCGTGTTGACGTCCTCGCGCACCACAACGGCGCCGAGGTCGGCTAAGGCCGCGCCAGCCGCAGCCGCCGCCTGGTCGAGGCCGGGGAGGGTATCGGCCCGAACCAGGAGCGACAGATGGTGGTCGCCGAAGCCGACTTGCCCGGCACCCAGCGCGTCGCGCGCGGCCAGCATTTCGCGACGTTCGGCGCCGGCTTCCTCATCGGCCGAGCGCAAGCGGCGGATCGCAAGGTCGATACGCTCACGCGCTACCTGGCGATCGGCGGGGGCGAAGCTCTCGGTCAGCACCAGCTCATGAGGCAGGCGCAATATATTGTCGATGAGCCCGGCGCGCGTGCTGTCAGGATAGTCCTTCACCGCCAGCATGGTCGCGTAATTGCGGCTACCCCCCTGCGCGATCTCGATCGCATTGAGGCCGAAAGCGACCCGGGCGTAAGGCAGATGATAGCCGAGGTCGGTGCCCTCGGGCGGCATCGCAACCGGCCGCATCTCGCCATTATAAAGCGCCGAGAGGATCTCCAAAGGCTCGGAGCAGAGGACGCCACGCTCGCTGGTGTAGCCACCCAGCAAGCGTGCGCCATAAGGCTCGAGCGTTGCCACCAGCGCCGTCGCGGCGGCGTCGAGTGCGCGGCGGTCGGCCGGATCGGGCTCGGCTCGTCCACCGGCAAGGCGGCGTTTCACTTTTTCCGGCCAGCCGGTCTTGCCGCGAGCAGGGCGGCGAAGGATGGTCAGCACCTGCTCGTTGACGAAGAGTTTGCGGGTGGCCAGCCGCTCCTGCCACCGCTCGTGCACCAGTGCCGCGAAGGGGGCGATGGGGGCTTCATCGAGCGACACTTGTACCCGGCGCCTCAGCACGTGGTGATAGACGACGAAACGGGCATCGAGCGCCGAGCGCAACATCGTCTCGCGCACGCCGAGATGATGGTCGAGCGCGTCATCGTCCTCGGTCTCGAAGGGCAGGCCGGGCACCTGGATCATCGCCATCAGCGCCCCGTCGCGCAAGCGCAGGGTCGAGCCATCGAGGTGTTCGGCGTAAGGCAGGCGATCGCCGGCGCGCGCTTCCTTCGGTTCCCAGGCGGCAGGGCCTTTCCAGTTCGCCGCCTTGGCTTTTCCGCCTTTTTGCCCGCTCATGGCGCGTAGCTGTTGCAGCCCCAGCGCGTCCAGTTTTTTACGCGCGGGCAGCGGCTGACACGAGTCAGCCACAAGTCGAACACGCGTGGTTCCCGCAAGCACGCGATATAGCCGGCCGCGTGCACCGCCAGCGCCAGCGGCAGCGCCCAAAAGCTGTGCGAAATCAGGAATGCCTCGGTGGTGACGGCCATATTGATGACGAAGAAACTGTAAGTGACGCCGCCGAACATCTGCGGCCGGGTCAGCGAACGGAAGACGGGAGCGCGGTTCACGCTCAGTGCGTCGCTTGAGCGGTGGCCTGGATACCGGAAACGATGGCTCCAGACCCGAACAGGATGAAGCAACCGATGATGACTGTGGCGCCAAAGCGCCAGTTCATCCGGCCGGTCAGCATCATGAAGCCGACCATCGCCACCGCAATCACGGCCACTGCCGTCGCGACGTTGCCCAGCAAGGTGCCTTGCAACCAACCCATCGCCGCAACGATCGGACCCGAGCCTGCCGGATCGGCGCCTGTCGCCGTCTGGGCGAAAGCCGGCGAGGCGACCAAAGCGCTGAAAATGGCCCCGAAGCCGGCTCCAGGAGTACGATAGGTGCGGCGGTAGCTCATTTCTGCAATCCTGTATCACTCGTGGCCGCGATCCGGTCGAGGATGTTGGCGACATAGGCTCGGGTTTCGGCGATCCGCGGAATACCGCCGGCACGGATCACACGCGTCGCGCCGGCATTGTAGGCGGCGAGGGCTCGGTCGAGATGGCCGTCGAACATGTCGAGCAGCTCTCGCAGATAGCGGGCAGAGCCGTCGAGATTAGCCTGTGGGTCGCGCGGATCGACTGCAAGCGCGCGGGCGGTCGCCGGCATCAACTGGCCAAGCCCGATCGCGCCCTTTGGGCTGACTGCCTGTGGTTGCCAACGGCTTTCCTGCCAGACCAACGCGGCCAACAGATGAGGGCTGACGCTATAGCGCGCGGCCGTGGCCTCAAGCGGGGCACGCCAAGCGGCCGGAACGGCGCCGGCCGAAAGGGGGACATTGTCCTGAGGGGCGGGGGGGGAGGCGACGAGGTCAGAGCGGGCAGAGCCCTGATTATCGCTATTGCGCTCCACCCAGGCGACGGCGGCGGTGTCGCTGCGCTGACGCACGACGCCATCGTCTCCGATTTCAATGACGTCCGCGCGGGCCTGGGTCGCACCGAGGAGCGCGAGGCAGAAGGACATTCCCAACGCTTTCGACCGCCACGCTCTTGATCCTATGCGCACCACAGACCCTGCCGCCTCAAATGAAGTTCGCTCAAAGCGGCCTCATGCTGCGGTTGAATGACAGTTTGATGTCATTCGCAATCGCTCCGCCGCATTGGCCGAAACTCGACGTTGATTGGGGAAATCCGGGGTGCTTTCCCGCCAACAAAAAAATTCGATGTTTTGAATGTCATCAAAAGGTCATTGGTGCGTCATCTTCCGATGCTGGAGAGGCGCGGGGCCCGTGACCAGATTCCCTGCGGCTGAACCGGTGACGGGTGCAATCCCGGCGCGTCGCATATGCGTAAGTGGAGGCAAGTTATGAATCGAAAGAAAAGGCTTTCGTCCAGCCTGGCGCTGGTCGCGATGGCCAGCTTGTTTTTGGCCGGCTGTAATGATGATCTGGCCAATAGCGGTTCCGGGGGAAGCACTGCGGCCGTGAGTGCACAGGACGCGCTGACGACCGCTACGCCGATCAAGCATCTGGTGGTGATCTATGGGGAGAACGAGTCGTTCGACCATTACTTCGGCACCTACCCCCAGTCGCAGAATCCCTCGGGTGAGCCGACGCAGAGCTGGGTTGCCCCAGCGAACATGCCTTATCCCAACAATTACCTGGCACACGCGTCGCTGCTGAACGCCAATCCCAACATGACGAACGCCAAGAACCAGAGCCTGGGCTATCAGGCGAGCTTCCTGAACCCTTTCCGTATCGACCGTGCACAGTATAACGTGTCGAGCCAGAACCACTCTTACTTGCCGGAACAGGAAGCCAGCGACAACGGGCTGATGGACGCCTTCCCCTTTTACACAGGAAGTGCCCAGGGCAGTAGCACTGCCAACGGCACGAGTACTTCTGCCCAGTTCGGGACCAAGGCTCAGGTCCTCGGTTATTTTGACGGCAACACCGTCACCGCCCTGTGGAACTATGCTCAGAACTACGCCATGAACGAAAATGCCTGGACCGAAACCTTCGGCCCCTCGACACCAGGTGCGATCGAGGCCATCTCGGGCCAGAACAACGGGGTTGTGACCTCGACGGGCGCGGCCATTGGCGCCAATGTCATCGCCGATGGACAAGGCAGCTTCACCGCCACCGGCGACGGCGACCCGACGAGCGACAAATGCTCGGCGCTCGTCAATGGCTCGACCCCGTCCGGTGCGGCGACTTACAAGCTGCTCGGCCAGAACATCGGCGACCTGCTGAACGCGGCCGGTATCACCTGGGGCGGCTTCATGGGCGGCTTCGATACCACCGCCACAAATGCCAATGGTTCGACGAACTGTGCCCGCTCGACCGTCTCGCCCAATACCGGCGCGGCTGCGGTTGTCGACTATGTGCCTCACCACGCCTGGTTCCAATATTACGGCACTACCGCCAACATCAATCATACCCGTCCCAGCTCGACGGCGATGATCGGCTACACCGAAGCGACCGACAGTTCTTATGGCGCCACGGCGGTCAATCACCAATACGACTACAACGATTTCGTGACTGCGGTGAGCGCCGGCAATTACCCGTCGGTCAGCTACATCAAGGCGCCGGCCTTCCAGGATGCGCATCCGGGCAACTCCAACCCGCTTGACGAGCAGGCCTTTGTAACCAAGGTCATCAACTTCCTCATGCAGCAGCCCGACTGGAAAAACACCGCGGTCATTATCGCTTATGATGACTCGGACGGCTGGTACGACCATCAGGCCCCGAACATCATGACATCGTCGTTTGATGCGACCAACGACGCTTACAACAGCCCCGGCAATTGCACCAGCAGCACGGCTACTCAGGGTGTTGGTCTGAACGGCGGCAAACCCGTCAATGGTCGCTGCGGCCCCGGTACGCGTACGCCGTTTATTGTGATTTCGCCTTATGCCCGGCAGAATTTCATCGACAGCACGTTTATCTCGCAAGCGTCGATCGTGCGCTTCATCGAAGACAACTGGCTGGGCGGCAAACGCATAGGCAATGGTTCGCATGATGCCGTGGCCGGCGATATCCGGAGCATGTTCGACTTCACGTCGTCACCGCGTACCGGCACGCTGCTCCTCGACAACAATAATGGCACGAAGAGCTCGTAAGAGCCAAGCAGGCTTCGGGCAGCCGAAGCCTCTTTCTGCCCTACCGTCTCCCGCCGGCTTCATGCCGGCGGGAGATCTCTTTTAGCTGAGCAACGCAATGACCGCTTCCCGGCCCGAATCCGATGTTGAACCCTCCTTGCCGGTCTTCAAGGGCGCGCCGCCTGCGCTCAAACGGAGCGGGAGACTGCGTAGCGCGGCGATCGGCGTGGCGACGCTGGTGGCCGCAATTGCCGGCACCTTCGGCTATTTTCTTGCCTTTCCCAGTCATGCGCCCGCCTCGCTCGATCGCTGGATCGAGGATACGACAGGTGCAAACCCGAACCCGATCAAGCTCGTCCGCCCGGTCGAGCGTCCGTTGAGCCTGTTGGCGCAAATCGGCCAGAAGCTGTTCTACGATCCCTCGCTGTCGGCTTCGGGCAAACAATCCTGCGCCAGCTGCCACGATCCCGCTCATTCCTTTGGTCCGCCGAGCGATCGCGACGTGCAATTCGGCGGCCCTGATCTGCACCAGGAAGGGCTGCGTACTCCGCCGAGCCTGACTTATCTCTACCGCCAGCCCGGTTTCGGCATCGGCCCTTCGGCCGGTGACCTCGACGCGCAGATCCCGCTCGATCAACTTGCGCAGAAAGCGCTGGGCAAGCCCAGGCAGGTCAAGAGCGCCGCAGCGCCGGGCCAGGTGGCGATGGTTCCCGCAGGTGGCTTGTTCTGGGACGGGCGGGTCGACATGCTGATGGATCAGGCGATGGGGCCTTTGATGAATCCTGCCGAAATGGCGAATAAGGACCGCTTTGCGGTCGACGAAAAGCTGCGACGCCTGCCCTATTTTTCTCAGCTCGAGACCTTGTTCGGCAAGCAAGCGCTCCAGCGCCCCGAATTGCTGTTTATCGAGGCGATGTCGGCGCTGTCGGCTTATCAAGTTGAATCCGGCGCGTTCCACCGGTTCAACAGTAAGTACGATGGCTGGCTGGAAGGCAAAGAGAGGCTGACTCACGCCGAAATGCGCGGTCTGCGCCTGTTCAACGACCCTGACAAAGGTAATTGCGCCGCCTGCCACCTCAGCCAGCCCAGCCGGGACGGAGTGCCGCCGCTGTTCACGGATACGGAATATGAATCGCTCGGAGTGCCGCGCAACCGCCGCCTCGCGGTGAATGGCGACCCCGCATTTTATGACATGGGCGTGTGCGGGCCGATCCGAAAGGATCTGGCCAAGCAGACCCAATATTGCGGCATGTTCCTGACCCCCACCTTGCGCAATAGCGCCGGGCGCGGGGTCTACTTTCACAACGGCGTCTATCACGATCTTCGGCAGGTATTGAAATTCTACAATCTGCGCGCTGCGCATCCGGAGAAGATTTACCCGCATGATGCGCAGGGACATCTGCTGATCTACGACGACCTGCCGGTAAAATATCACGCCAATATTGATACCACAGATGCACCCTTCCAGCAGGCACGGGGTGATGAGCCGCCGCTGACCGACGCCGACATCGGCGACATCATCGCCTTCATTCACGCGCTCCAAGATCGATAGGATTGGGAGGTACAGGTATCGCAATCCAGCCGATGCTCCGATATGCTTGGCGAAAGCATGGAGCCTGCATGGTAAGGCAAACCGAAAAGTCAGCCTTCGGCTCTTCGCTTGTGGCCGTATCCCAACTTTGGACGACCTTATGGAAGTCACTTGGATACCGCAGCCCTTTGCGGCTATGCTCCCGCCGGCCAATACCAGTCCATGTCATGATCCACTCCATCTCTTTGCAAAGAGGCGTGAATCATAAAATACTGGTATTGCTCAACAACTTTCGGATCGGGCTCTTACCGATCGCTACGACCCGCGCCAGCTGCTGATCATTTATTACGGCCTGCGCGGCCTCTCGCTGATCGCGCTGCCCTTTCTCAGCTTCGAGACGACGAGCCTCGCCGTATTCGCGGTGTTCTATGGGCTCGACTGGATCGCCACAGTGCCGCCGACGGTGAAACTCGCCAATCAGGCCTTCGGGGAGCAGGAACCGCCGATAGTGTTCGGCTGGATTCAGACGGGCCATCAATTGGGCGCCGCCTTCGCCGCGTTCGGCGCCGGTGTGATCCGCAAGCAGAGCGGCAGCTATCTTCCCGCTTTCGTCGCTGCGGGGGCGATGGGCGTGGTCGCCGCCAGCGTCCTGCTGGTGTCGCTTGGTGAGCGAGGCGTTCATCTAGCCGCCGCATAGGCGGCTTGTTCCTGTTCGCGTTGCTTGCTGGGGCATTCCCGAAGCCGTTCGATCAGCCAGCGGCCGGCGGGGCCGGGTGGAGCCGAAAGCGAATAGACCGCCGACATTGGCAGGATCATGCCACCGGCCGACAGATCCTCGATCTCCAGCCTCACCAGCCTGCCTACCGCCAGGTCTTCGCTGATCGCGTGTAGCGGCATGCTGCCCCACCCAAGACCGTTCAGCAGAAAGGCGTGCTTGGCGAAGAGATCGGCTAGCCGCCAAGTCGAAGGTGACAGCACGCCGAGCTCACGGCCAGCCGAAAGTTCCGACCGATCGGTCAGCACAAGCTGGACGTGACGGGAAAGCTCACTTCTGGGAACGATCCCCGGGTAAGTCGCCAGCGGATGTTCGCGCGCCGCCACCATCACCAGGGAGATCCCGGCGACACGTTCCGCGGTCAACGATGACGGCATTAATGGCAGCGAGCCGACCACCCCCAGACTCGCTCGTCCGTCGAGAACCGGCTGATACGCTCCGCCAAGCGCCTCCACATACAGACGCAGCGGCGTAGCCGGAAATTGCTCGCGGAAATCCTTCGCCGCCTCGGTGATAGCGGCGAGCGGGAACATCACATCGATCACCACCGACAACTCCGGCTCGATACCCGACGCCATTCCCCTGGCGCGCGACTTCATGAAATCCACGCCCGACACGACACTGCGGGCATCGGCGAGCAGCACGGTGCCCGCCGGCGTCAGCTTGGGATACCGGCCGGAGCGATCGAACAGAGCCATGCCCATCTGGCTTTCCAGGCTGGCGATCAACTCGCTCACCACCGATTGCGCGCGGCCCAGCCTGCGGCTCGCCGCTGAGAAGCTACCCTCCTCCACCGCCGCCACAAAGGATCTGAGCTGATCGAGCGATACGCCGTCGAGCATGGCATTCTCCCATCCATCTGCACATCCGATGGATAGCATCGAAATATACTGTCTATTCTGTTGGGCGCAAGCCAACCTACAACGTCTCCACCCTGCCCTCGGCGATCCCGACGCCGGTGCCCAGGCTTTTGGAGACCTTTACGATGACCCTGCTTCATATCGATTCGAGCATCCTTGGCGATCATTCGGCCAGCCGCGCGCTTTCGGCCGAGATCGTCGCTCGTCAGGCTGCGCTGCATCCCGGCATCGAGGTCGTCTATCGCGATCTCACCATCGATCCGGCGCTGCATCTTTCGGGTGCGCATATGGCGGCCTCACAGGGCGCGCAGGTCGAGGATGCAAGCCTCGCCGCCGATCTCGCCACTGGGGGCGCCTATCTGGACGAGCTGCTCGCCGCCGAGATCATCGTGATCGGTGCTCCCATGTATAATTTCTCGGTGCCGAGCCAGCTCAAATCGTGGATCGACCGCATCGTCGTCGCCGGCAAGACTTTCGGCTACACCGCCGAAGGTCAGCTCCAGACGCTGCTGCCACCGGGCAAAAAAGTCATCATCGCCTCCACGCGTGGCAACATCTACGGCGTCGGCTCGCCAACCGAGGCGCTGGAGCATCAGGAAAGCTATCTGCGGGGTGTCCTCTCCTTCCTGGGCATTACCAATGTCACTGTCATTCGCGCCGAGGGCATTGCCTTCGGCGAAGAAGCGAAGCAGGCCGCGCTCAGCAAGGCCCGCGAGCAGATTGCCGCGCTGGCCGCCTGATTTCCTTCACCCTTTTTGTTACCCCTCCCGGAGTTTCCTCGATGAAGACAATGATGATCGCCGGCAGCGCTGCGATGCTGCTGCTTGGCCTTGTTTCCGCAAGCCCTGCCCCGGCCCAACAGGTTTCCTCCGCCGATCCGGCCATCGTGCAGGCCGGCACCTACAAGGTGGAGCCCTATCACACGCAGGTGAGCTTCACCCTGTCGCATTTCGGCTTCAGCCATTTCTCGGGCTTCTTCTCCGGCGCGTCAGGCACGCTTCAGATCGATCCCGCCAGACCGGCGGCGACGAAGCTCGATGTCACGCTGCCCATCCAGAGCGTGACAACCACCGTGCCCAAGCTCAATGAGGAGTTGAAGGGCGGCCAGTGGTTCGATGCCGCGCAATTTCCGACCGCGACCTTCACTTCCACCAGCATCACGCCCACCGGCAAGGGCAGCGCGACGATCACCGGCAACCTCACCCTGCATGGCGTCACCCGCCCGGTGACGCTG
This sequence comes from Sphingomonas palustris, assembly GCA_026225215.1. Classification (GTDB taxonomy): domain Bacteria; phylum Pseudomonadota; class Alphaproteobacteria; order Sphingomonadales; family Sphingomonadaceae; genus Novosphingobium; species Novosphingobium palustris. Next base: position 14,936 of record JAMFSI010000099.1, read on the forward strand.
ACCGCGCACTTTGTCGGCGGCGGCGTCAATCCGATAGATAAGGCCTACACCATCGGCTTCGACGCGACCGGCACGATCAGGCGCAGCGATTTCGGCGTGAAGGCTTATGTACCGCTCGTTGGCGACGAGGTAGAACTCACCATCGCTGGCGCCTTCGAAAAGCAGAACTGATCCATGCCATCGACCTGATCGCCTCCTCCCTGGAAAAGAACTTTCAGCTACGCAGGGCTTACGGGGCGCCAGCTTTGTTGCGGATTTCGCAATCGATTCCCGCGAGCAGATAGCCCATCTGTCCGGGTGAGAGTGCCACAACGCCGTCCACGGTCTGCGACGAGAGAATATCCCATGATCATAGCTCCGGCGATTTGCCCAAATATGGAAGACATCTGTTCAACGACACATTGCCGACGAGGCTATACCGAAGAGGATATCGAACTCCGTGACGAGACTCAGTCGACATCAGGTCGGACCGCCCTTCAAAAGAGCGACGTTACGATTTTATAACTCGGGCAAATCTTAAACGCTGCGGACTATTGTAGCACCGCCAGCTCCTGTAAGCCCTTTTTCGCTCGAAGAGCCAAGGCGGTATCGATGGCGAATGCGATTATCGCAGCGAGCAACATGCCCAAGGCGAGGCTTACATAGGTCGGGGACGAGACCAGGATGGCGGCAATGGCAGCGACAACCGATAGGCTCGCCCAAATGATCTGATTGCGCGCGAAGGAGGTTCGAAGGTCAAGGAAGCGCTGTTTCTCCGACACCCGAAACGCTGCGGCGTCCGCCTCGTAGGCAACGACAATGGGCCTTAATCGTGCAGCGGCGCCGACAAAGCAGTCATTCCGGTACTGAAACCGCTTCCTGTTAGCTGCCCGCCGTTCATGCGTTTGGAAAGCGGTCTTGTAGGTTTCAATATCCGTTGGATTGGGTCCGCTCGTGCCGAGACGCTCGCTGATCCGTCGTATTTTCCGACGCTGCGACGCAACCGTGCTATGGTTACTGTGACGCAACTGGGCGAGGTACCAGAGTGAATTTAGGGTGGCTGCGGGAATTGGTTTGGGAGCCGATAAAGCGAACACATGTGATCGTCATGGTGATTATCTTCGTCGTGGTTGTAGGTGGTGTCTCTTGGTGGCTGTTGCAACCGCCCAAACCGGCCACGGAAATCGTCCTCTACGGCAACATCGACTTGCGGCAAGTGGAACTGGCGTTCAACGGCTCGGAGCGGGTCACCGCCGTCCTGGCCAGCGAGGGCGACCGGGTAATGCCGGGCCAGGTCATGGCACGGCTCGACACTAGCCGGCTCACTCCCGAAGCCGCGCAGGCCGCCGCCCAGGTGGCCGCGCAGCAACAGGTGCTGACCAAGCTGAAGCACGGTAATCGTCCCGAGGAGATCGACCAGGCGCGGGCCAATGTCGCGTCGGCCGCTGCCGATGCGAAGGACACGATGGCTAAATACGATCGGTTGGCGGCGCTGTCGCAGAGCTCTGCGGGTCGCGCACTCAGCCGCCAGGATCTCGACGACGCCAGATCGGCCGCGGCTATGGCATCGGCCAAGCTGGCCGTCAATCAGCAGACCCTGCGCCTCGAACTGATCGGTCCGCGCCGCGAGGATATCGGTCAGGCAGCGGCGCAATTGCAAGGGTTCCACGCCCAGTTGGCCCTACTGCAAAGCGAGCTTGGCGACGCAGTGCTGACCGCGCCGATGGCGGCGACGGTACGCTCCCGCTTGGTCGAACCCGGTGATATGGTGTCGCCGCAGAAGCCCGCCTTTTCATTGGCGATCACTGACCCGAAATGGGTGCGCGCCTATATCGCCGAGACCGACCTCGGCCATGTGCATCCGGGGATGAAAGCCACGGTCACCGTCGACGCCTTCGCGAAACGCCGCTTCGCCGGTTGGGTCGGCTTCATTTCCTCGGTGGCTGAATTCACCCCCAAGACCGTCCAGACGACCGAACTGCGGACCAGTCTCGTCTACGAAATCCGCGTGTTCGTGAAGGACCCGGGCGACGAGTTACGGCTGGGCATGCCGGCGACCGTCCATCTGGCGCTGCCACCGCCATCGAAGGCCGGATGATGACCGCCGCCGTCATCATCGGCCAAAACCTGCGCAAGCAGTTCCTGCGCAAAGGCAAGCAGCCGATACAGGCACTGGACACTGTTTCCTTGGAGATCGCGCCCAGAACGCTCGCCGCGCTGGTCGGTCCCGACGGCGGCGGCAAGACCACGCTGTTGCGGCTGACGGCAGGGCTGATGCGCGCCGACGCGGGCGAACTCACGGTGCTGGGCATCGACACCAAGGCCAATCCGCAAGCCATCCAGGATCGCATCGGCTACATGCCGCAGCGCTTCGGGCTTTACGACGACCTCAGCGTGCAGGAGAACCTCGACCTCTACGCCGATCTGCATGGCGTCTCCACCGCCGAGCGCAAGACGCGATATCCGCAATTGATGGAGATGACCGCGCTCGGCCCGTTCACGCGGCGGCTGGCGGGGCAGCTTTCCGGCGGCATGAAGCAGAAGCTGGGCCTCGCCTGCACGTTGGTGCGAGCGCCGGAACTGCTGTTGCTCGACGAGCCCACCATCGGCGTCGATCCGCTGTCCCGGCGCGAGTTGTGGGATATCATTCGCGCGCTGGTCCGCGACCAGGGCGTGTCGGTGCTGCTATCGACCTCCTATCTCGACGAGGCCGAGCGCTGCGAGCACGTCGTGGTGCTGCGCGACGGCAAAGTGCTGGCGCAAGGTCCGCCGCAGGATGTCACGAGTTTGGCCAAGGACCGAACCTTTCTGGCGACGCCACCGGACGGCGAGACGCCGCGCGTCACTCAGGTCGGGTTGCTTGACGATCCGGCCGTCATCGACGCCTCGCCCGAGGCCGGCAAGGTGCGGATCGTGCGGGGGCCGGACCTGAACACCCAGCTTCCAGCCTCCAGCGCGTTGGCGCGGCTGCAGCTGGAATCAACTTCGACGCGGTTCGAGGACGGATTCATGGTGCTGCTGCAACGCGCGGCGCCGGCCGGCCAGCCCGCTCCGAAGGCGCCACCCATTACGTCGATTGTCCAGGATGGGCCCAGGTCGGAAGTCGTGGTGGTCCACGACCTGGTCCGCTGTTTCGGCAAATTCGTCGCGGTCGACCGAGTGAGCTTTGAGGTGCGGCGCGGCGAGATATTCGGTTTGCTGGGGCCCAATGGCGCGGGCAAGACGACGACGTTTCGCATGTTGTGCGGGCTGCTGTCGGCGAGCAGCGGCACTTTGCAAGTGGCCGGCACCGACCCCGGCGCGGCCGCGACTCGGCAGGAGATCGGCTATGTCGCGCAGAAATTTTCGCTCTATGCCCAGCTGACCGTAGCCGAGAACCTCGACTTCTTCGCCAGTGCTTATGGCCTGCACGGGGCGCGGCGGCGCGAGCGGATTGACTGGGCGATGGCGGAGTTCGAGTTAGGGCCGGTCAAGACCCAGCTCGGTGGCCAGCTTCCCGGTGGCTATACGCAGCGGTTGGCGATGGCGGCGGCGTTGTTGCATGAGCCGCAGATCCTGTTCCTCGATGAGGCCACCAGCGGCGCCGACCCCATGGCCCGGCGCGATTTCTGGCGGCGGATTACCGCGCTGGCGCAAGCTGGGGTGACGGTGATCGTCACCACCCATTTCATGGCCGAAGCCGAATATTGCGACCGCATCGCAATCCTCGATTCCGGTCGGATTCTCGCGCAGGGCGCACCGGCCGAAATCCGCAAGCGCGGCGCGACCAACGCCAATCGAAACCCGACCATGGAAGACGCTTTTATCGCAGTCATCGAGGAAGCAAGAGCCGTCGCATCCAAGGATAAGGCGGCGTGACCGCGTCGCCGTTTGCCGACAAGACTCGCCGCGTACTGGCGCTGATCCGCAAGGAGGGCCGGCAGGTGCTTCGCGACCCGTCGAGCCTGGCGATCGGCGTGGTGCTGCCGCTTATGCTGATCCTGCTGTTCGGCTATGCGATGTCGCTCGACGTCAAGCACGTGCCGATCGCCGTGGTGCTGGAGGATCGCTCCTCCCAGGCTCAGGACATCGCCACCAGTTTCCAGCTCTCACCCTATTTCGAGACCCACCAGGTCACCTCGATGGAGGAGGCCCGGGACATGATGCTGTCGGGCGCGGTCGAAGGCATTTTCGTGGTCCAGTCGGACTTCGCGCGGCGGGCCGCTGCGGGCGATGCCCGCGTCCAGATCATCGTCAACGGCATCGACGGCAACACTGCCCGCATCGTCGAAGCCTATGCCGACGCCGCGGTGGCGCAGGCGAGGTTGCGTGATGCGGCGGAAAATCCGGACGCGCCTGTGGTATCAGGCGGCCAGGCGGTGGTGCAAAACCAGCTGTGGTTCAACAGCGCCAACGATAGCCGATATTTCCTGGTGCCGGGGCTGATCGTGCTAATCATCACCCTGATCGGCGCCTTCCTGACCTCGATAGTGGTCGCCCGCGAATGGGAGCGCGGCACTTTCGAAGCGCTGTTCGTCACCCCGGTGCGCCCCGACGAAATCCTGATCAGCAAGATCGTGCCCTATTTCGTGCTGGGCATGGGCGGGCTGCTGCTGTGCATGGCGTCGGCCAGATTCCTGTTCGCCATCCCGTTTCGCGGTTCGTTCGTCGTGCTGATGGGTGCGTCGATGCTGTATCTGCTGGTTTCGGTGGCGATGGGCCTGCTGATTTCCTCGACCCTGCGCAGCCAGTTCCTGGCCTGCCAGGTTGCGCTCGTCGCCACCTTCATGCCGGCCTTGATGCTCTCGGGATTCATTTACGATTTACGCAGCGTTCCTCTGGACATCCGGCTGGTCAGCTATCTCGTGCCCGCGCGCTATTATGTCAGCCTGTTGCAGACCATTTTCCTCGCCGGCAATGTCTGGCGCATCATCCTGCCCGACGCTGCGATCCTGGCGGTGGTCGCGGCGGGGATGCTGGCACTGACCAGCCGCGCCACGCGCAAGTTTCTGGACTGAACGGCGATGCTGGCATCGCTTCGCCGCATCGCGGCGCTTATCCGCAAGGAACTGCTCGCGGTTTTGAAAGACGCGCGCACGCGCAATATGCTGATGCTGCAGCCGGTGCTGCAATGCCTGCTGTTCGGCTACGCGGCGACGCTGGATCTGAACAACGTTCCTTATGCGGTGCTCGACCGCGACCGCAGCACCGCATCCTCCGCGTTGCTCGCGAAGCTGGACGGCTCGGGGTTGTTCCACCGCATCGCCAATCTGACCGACGCAGCCGACATGCGGCGCCTGATCGACAACCAGCAAGTACTGGTGGCGATCCAGATCGAGCCGGACTTTCAGCAGCGGCTGGCCGAGGGTAACGTGGCACCGGTGCAAGTCATCGCCGATGGCCGCAATTCCAACACCGCCGGGGCAGCACTGGCCTACGTCGGCGCTGCTGTCGCGTCTTTCAACGCCGACTGGGCCAGCGATCATGGCTTGCCGCAACCGCCGATCGAGGTCGAGGAGCGGGCCTGGTACAACGCCAACCTCGAAACGCGGTGGAACCTGGTTCCCGCGCTGGTCGGTACCATCACCATGATGTCGACGCTGATGCTGGCGGCGCTGTCGGTGGCGCGTGAACGCGAGGAAGGCACCTTTGACCAGCTGTTGGTCACGCCGTTCACACCGGTTGAAATCATGGCGGGAAAGGCCATTCCGTCGATGCTGATGGGCCTGGTCCAGGCCACCAGCGCGCTGCTGGTGGCGCAGCTGTGGTTCCGCATTCCCTTCGCCGGATCCTACTTCACGCTGTACGTCGGGCTGATCCTCTTCCTGCTGGCGGCAGTGGGCATCGGCCTGTTCGTGTCCTCGATCGCGGCCACCATGCAGCAGGCGATGCTATACGCCTTCGTCCTGATCATGCCGTTCGCGCTGCTCTCCGGTCTGACGACGCCGATCAGCAGCATGCCGCAGGTCATGCAGTACTTCACCGCGATCAATCCGCTTCGCTACGCCATCGACCTGGTCCATCGCATTTATCTGGAAGGCGTCGGACTGGACCAGGTGTGGTCCGATCTGTGGCCGATGGCGATCATCGCCACGGTGACCTTGAGTGCCGCGGCCTGGATGTTCCGCAGGCGGCTGGAATGAGAAGAACCATGCGCAAATCCAAAAGCCTCGGAATCCCTATCTTTCTGGCCGCAGTCTTATCGGCGTCTTTGGCGGGCTGCGCGGTCGGTCCCAACTTCAAGCCGCCGATCGCCGACGTCCCGGCTAGCTGGAGTGCCAGCGCCGCTCCGGCATCGCCGAGCCAACCCAGCAAGATCACGACGGCGCCCGCCGACGATATCGCCAGCTGGTGGACCAGCTTCAACGACCCCGTACTAACTTCGCTGGTGAACCGCGCCGCCGCTGCCAACCTCGACGCCAGAGAAGCGGTGCTGCGCATCGCCGAGGCTCGCGCCCAGCGCGACATCGCCGGTGCCGACCAGTTTCCCAGCCTCTCGGGCAATGGCTCGTATTCGATCAACCGGTTGAGCGAGAACACCCCGACCGGTGCGCTGTTCAGCAAGGTCGGCAGCTTTCCCGGCCTGTCCGGGGTCAGCATCCCCAATCCCTATAGCGAGTACCAGCTCGGCTTCGATGCCTCGTGGGAAGTCGATATCTTCGGGCGAGTGCGGCGCTCGGTCGAGGCGGCGAAGGCCGACACCAGCGCCTCGGTCGAGGACAGTCGCGCCATACTCATCTCCACCCTGGGCGACGTCGGCCGCGCTTACCTCGATCTGCGCGGCGCGCAGGCCAAACACCGGATAGCGCTGGAGGCCATTGCCACCGAGAGCGATTTGCGCGACCTCGCCAGCCAACGCCGCCGCGCCGGCCTCAACAGCGATATCGACGCAGTCCGGGCGGCCGCCGAAGCCTCGAGTTCAGAGGCGCAATTGCCGCTGCTCGACCAGCAGATTGCCGCCGACATCAATCAGCTCGGCAAGTTGCTAGATCGCCAGCCCGGTACGCTCGAGATCGAGTTGAGCCCAGGGTTGAACGATGACCAGCCGGTGCCGGGGGTTCCGGCGATCGTGCCCATCGGGTTGCCAAGCGATCTCGCGCGCCGCCGTCCCGACATTCGCGAGGCGGAAGCGCGACTCCACGCCGCGACGGCCCGGATCGGAGTTGCCGTAGCCGGTCTCTACCCCCGGCTGACGCTGGGCGCATCGGGGGGGCTGCAATCACAAGCCCTGTCGTCGCTTACCAACTGGGCGAGCCGGTTCATCGCCGCCGGGCCGACGCTGGAACTGCCGATCTTCGATGCCGGCCGTCGCCGCGCCACCGTCCGCCTGCAGGACGTGAAGGCCCAGGAGGCGGCGCTCGATTACAGCCGCACCGTCCTGACGGCGCTGGTGGAAGTCGATAACGGGCTGGCGGCTTACGGCCACGATCAGGCGCGCCGCGCATCATTGGCCCAGACCGACGCCCGCGATCGCGATGCCCTCGACCTCGAGCGGCAGCGCTACGCCAACGGCGTGGCCTCGTTCATCGACGTGCTCTATGCCGAACGTACACTCAAGCAGAACGAACTGTTGCTGGCCGACGCGTCGACCACCGTTTCGATCGACCTCGTCGTCCTCTATAAGGCACTTGGCGGCGGCTGGAGATGAATGCACCAGGTTCGAGATGGATCCATTTCTCCATCCGTAACAAATTCGAGAACGCCTCACCGCGACCTATCCCCAATATGGCCTAACCAGACCGTTCCCCAGAGCCGGTCTTCAGACCTCGATTTTCGGCGATATGAACGAAGGGCAGCTAAGCCCGATCGGCCGCCAAGATGTCGACGTCCAACGTAGCGGCCTGCGCGATTGGCCCAGAATCCTCTCCACTCGCATTTTCCACCATCGACCTACATGACCACCTCACCCGAATCTAGCTCCAGACCAAGAGCGGCATTGATCCCTTCGTTCGAAAGCGGTCCAAAAAGATAAGCGGGGCGGAGAATACGCGTATGCCGGCTTATCGATCCAAACCAAGGTCGCGCGTTTTCTCCGCCTCTAGTAGTGGCAGAGCTTGTCCAGGTGGCTGGGCCATTGGCATGCTATTCTCCCCGACCGCCCTATATCTCGGTCGATTCCAGTAGATAGAGTTCCAGCTCACCAGAATTCTTAGGCAATATTTTCCGCCCGACCGAGGTAAAGCGGCAGTCGCTGCAATCGTCAATCAGTAGCGCTGCAGCAAAGCTTTCTGTGCAATAGACCCCGCCCACCGGTGTTACCGGCTCGATCCGAGCAGTACGATTGACCTCGCCACCGTACCAGATGCGGTTGCCAGTAATACGGTCGGTACCGACCCAGACTGGCCCGAAGTGCACGCCGATACGCATGCCGGCTACGCTGCCGGGCTGGATCAACGCCGGCGGAAGGTTTTCCAGCCGGCGTTGCAGGGCCAGAGCCAGCCGCGCGGCCGTTCTCGGCTCATCGACGATCGCGTAGATCGCATCGCCCCACGAGTTACGAAATTCGACATGGTCGCCGAATTCGGTCAGCACCGCACCGATGCGCCCCATGACTTCGGACATGAACAGTGGCAACTCGCGCTCGCCGAGACGCGAGAAACCCTTGTAGTCGGCGAAGATGATCGAACGGATCTCACGACGCGTGCCATGGGGATTCTGTGGACGGATTGGAAAAACCAGATTGCGCGGCACAGGACCAGCGGGAATCGTCACGGTCTCGCGGCCGAGCGCCTGCCATAGGCCGATATCAGCGAGCGTGCCGGCCAGGCCGGTCTGCGACAGTGAGCGGAACTTGTCCGAGATGACCGCAATCTGCACTGCCCTCCTGTCCGTCAGTCGGGCGTGCAGCGCCGTGAGACCCATGGCGAGACGGGTACTATAAGCGAACTGATTGTCATCGCCAACATATGCACCGGGGGTCGCAAAATGCAGCGATGCTGCCGCATCCCGGCAGACGTGATAGCGCTCCAGCCATGCCTCTCCCCCGCACATCACCGATTCGGCAATAAAATCATCTTCGGCAAAAGGGAGCACGACATTGAGCTCAGCTCCGCGCGCCAACAAGGCCTCGGCGATAAGCAGGTCGGCGCCGCAAGCGAGTGGCCCATAGCCGACCCTGGTCCCTAACCGGTCCAGCGCCTTGCCGATGCGCGCGGCGAGTGGGGCCTCCTGCGAACTGCCAGCATTGAACATGTGGCCACAATAGACGATGACTGGGGCCTCTAGCGATGCCGGAACCGGTTTGCTCACCGGTAGTGCTGCTCAGCTTGCTGCAGCAGATCGACATTTTGACGCTCAATGGGATTGAGCGTCACCTCATCTGCGCTCGGCCGATACCAGGCGTAACGGCTGAACCAGGCGCGTAACCAGGGATCCTGGAAGCGTCGCCCTTTGCGAGCATAGATCTCGTTGCGGGCGACACGCAATGTGGTCGGGCCAAGCGAGGCAATATCGGACGGCGTCAACAAGCGCGTGCTTGAATCGGCAAAGGTCATGTCCGCCGGATTCGGTGGCAATGCCGGTTCATTGACTGCGGGCACCGCCGGGGCCGCAATGACGGGGCGAGTGGATGCAACAGCAACAGTTGGCGCCGATACGGTGGACGGCGATAACACGGCGGGTGGCGGCGGTGCGGCGACAAAACCGTGGCCGAGCAACACACCGCCGGCTAAGGCCAAAGCTACCGTGGCAATGCCGATACCCGCGAACAACGGCCAACGCGCAGCGCTACCACTCGCTTCTCGCGGCATCGCGGCAGGTTGGGGAGGATATTGTGAGGGAGGTGGCCCGACAATCGGGCGGGTTGATGCCGCCGGGTTGCCGGGTTGCCCGCAGAGCTCGGCGAGGCTCAGCTTGACCTTGCGCCAGGCGGGATGGTCGTCTTCGCCACGCCAGTCGCCCATCTCGGCATACTGGATCTGGTTGAACGGCAGCGGCGGCGTGACGTTGTCGAGCGCGGTCTGAATGAGCTTGCGCTGATTGCGCGCCATGTCCGCTTCGGCGCGAACCCATTCCGATTTGACTGCACTCGTGGACCAGACCACGATCGCCGCCTTGGTATTGGCGATCTTCTCGGTGATGACATCACCATAGGATTGGTGCGGCGGCAGTTCGGCATCCCACCACACCTCATAGCCCGCAGCCTCGACCGCGCGTGCCAGCATCGCGACCATCGCCTGATCGCGACGCGAATAGGAAATGAACACATCGACCATCGGCAGTTCCGCCATCCCCGGAGGCCGGAGCCTAATCCAGGAGACAGGCCAAATCTAGCGAATCCTCGATATCTGATCAGGCGCGCCGAATATTCAAAATATTATAATTCAATGATTTCTATCAATCGCCTGCCGCAAGATACCGAGAATCTTCCGCCGCAGCGGATCGGCGTCTCCTCGTCCGGTGGGATAGACCCGGTGCGTCAGGACAATCGCGAACAGATCCTGGTCAGGGTCAATCCACAACATCGTTCCGGTAATGCCCAAATGGCCGAAGGATCCTGCCGGGAACGCGGTTGCCCCGCCGGCCCCGCCAATATCCCAGCCCAGGCCTCTCACTCGCACGGAACCGGCTGGCGACTGGACACGGGACATGGCCTGCACCGTTTCCGGATTCAGCACGTCGACCCCATGTGCTCGGCCCCGATTGAGCAGCATACGCGAAAATGCGGCCAGGTCGTCGGCTGTGGAAAACAGACCGGCGTGCCCGGCCACACCGCCCATTCTACGCGCCGTCGCGTCATGGACGAGCCCCCAGTAGATCTTGCCGCTGGTACCGGCGGTGGGGGCGATCCGAGGCAACAATGCGTAAGGAGGCCTGAAAAAGCTGCTGTTCATGCCAAGAGGAACGAATATCCGGTCTCGGCAATAGCGATCCAGCGACTGGCCCGAAACGCGGCGGACGATTTCGCCGAGAATCTCGAAATTGATATCGCTGTAAAGATAGGCTGTACGCGGCGGTGTCCGGGGCCGCTCGGCCAGGATCATCGCCATGGCACTCTTATCAATGGAATCGATCTGGGTACCGCCAATAGTCAGGCTTACGAAACCTATCTGCACGGGCTAACTTTGTCGCTGGATACGGTGATCGATCCGACAAATAACGTCCATGTCCGCAAGGCCATGTGCTATTTCTTCGCTGGTAAGCCCGATCAATGTCGCAGTGAAAATAACCAGGCGGAAACGCTGGCGCATGGCATCGACCAGCTGACCCTGATCGGCTTCACTTGGGCATGGCTAAAGGATTTCACGAGCGCGGAACGTGTTTTACGCCGTCTGCAACAAGCCGATCCAACCGCGCTCAGCATCCTCGAATTAAAGAGCTGGATCTTCACCATGCGAGGCGAGACCGCGCAGGCGCGCCAGCAGATGCAGCAGATCATCGCGCGCAAGTCCGAATATGGGATCGAGGATGAAATCGCCACCTTCTATGCCATCCAGGGAGATAAGGAGCAGGCGATCACCTGGCTGACCCGTGCTATCAACGAGGGCGCGCCGAATTATGCATGGTATCGGTCCGATTTCTTCGCCATCCTCCACGGCGACCCGCGCTATCAGGCGCTCATGGCCAGGCTTCTCGCGGATTACCAGGGCGTGTGGGCATAAGAACTCAAAGGTAAACCTGGACACGGCAGAGCGAGGATCTGGCAGCATGTCGAACCGCATTCGTCTTTTGCTGGTCCTTGGCGCCATCGCGGCCGTGGCAGCACCCAGCTTTGGTCAGCCGCGTGCCGACGCACCGTTTCTGCGGGGTCAACAGATTGCCATAACCTTCGATGACTTGCCCGAAAGTGGCAAGTTGGTTGACAATCTCACGCGGGTCGGGGTTGCCAAGGCGATCATCGACGCGCTGCATGCCCATCATGTTCGCGGAGTCTATGGGTTCGCGCTGGGTTCGTATGCCCTGCTTCACCCGGACGAAGCAGCGATCCTGTCGCAGTGGCGGGCGGCTGGTTTTGGACTGGGCAATCACACGTTCGACCATCCGCACCTGAACGCAGTGTCCGCCCCTGCCTATATCGCGGACATTACCCGGGAGGATGCGATCCTGGCCGGCCTCGACCACCGGCATCAAACTGCGATGCAGCGCAGAATGTTCCGCTATCCCTATCTCGATGAGGGCGACACGCTCCCGAAGCGCAACGAGGTCCGACGCTTCTTGCGCCAGAACGGTTATCGCGTCGCCGAGATCACTGTCAGCTACGATGACTGGGCGTGGGGCAGCGCTTACGCGCGCTGCCAGGAAGCTGGCGATATCGCCACGGCTACCACGGTGAAGAAGCAAGTGCTAGCGGCGGCCGATGCCGCCTTGGCAAACTCAGCCAGACTGTCGCGCCGGCTGTTCGGGCGAGACACTCACCAAATCCTGCTTCTGCACATGTCACCGATCAATGCTCTCACATTGGAAGCGCTCCTGTCGCACTGGGAAGCGCTAGGAGTGCGGCTGATTTCGCTTGATACTGCGCTGGCCGATCCTACCTTCAGGATCAATCCCGGTCTCCCGGATGAATGTTCCAACTGCCAAGGCGAGCATGGCCGAGCGTTTCTTGAAAGGGTTGCCCTGTCTCGCGGTATTGATCCAGCGGAGTACAGGGGGAGCAGACCTTCACTAGCTGACATCGCTAAAATTTGCCGTAAAGGCGGTTAGAAAGGCTGTCGGAGCAATCTGGGTGGCTCGATAATGGACTGCTTTGCAGGAACATCGGCAATGACGCCAAATCGGAGCGTTGCGAGATGTTCCATTTGGCGGATCGCTGGCTGCATCGCGCAGCAGTGTCGATCGCCCATTGTTGGCGTGGATGGTAGTTATGTCCGGCACTGCCACTGGCCGACAGTAAGCTGGCGGTCCTTCCACTCCACACTGTATCATCCCGGTGAACTCGCGAGCATCGTGAACTTTGCGTAGAGTGAGGGGTCGTTCGCGATCAGAGTTGCTTGTCCCACGGGTTAAGAACGAGCGCGCCAGTCGCTTCGAAGTCGGCAACATTGCGTGTCACAACGGTGAGACCGTGGGCCAGGGCGGTGGCGGCTATCCAGCCATCTCGCTCGCTTACAGGATCGGGGACATGCAATGCGGCGCAGGCTACCGCTACAACAGAATCGATCGCCAGCACTCGGGCAGCAAATCCGGGTTTGACGATTTGGTCCAGCCAATGCCGCAGACTCTTGCCTTGGCCGGGATCACGGCGCTCAACGCGGACCACGCCCAGTTCCAGCTCGAACAGCGACATGGCTGAAATGAATGTGGTGCTGGGGTCCGTTATCTTGAGCCAGGCGACAACCTCCGGGGCGGCGCGGCCCGATCTCAACTTGCGGCTTTCGGAAATAACATTGGTGTCAATCAGGAACATCAATCCAGTTCCGCCGGACGCGTCGCGATACGCGCTTTGGGCGGCTCGAAATCAAAATCCTGATCATCGCGGGGCATCAGCACATCGAGCAGTGACGTACCGCGCCCTGCGAGCCGCTCGTAGTCCTTGATCGCCAATACGACCAGCGAGGGCTTGTTGCGGTCGGTGATGAACACGGGGCCTTCGAGGGCGGCGCGCTTAACGCTGCCGGGGTCGCGGTTGAAATCCCTGCTGGTGAAGGTGGCGGACATGAATACTTCCTTATATGTCGTTACATACAGACATATCAATTTTAGCGCAGCTGTCAATCGGACCAGCACACACGTATCGGGGTCCCGTCCAAAACTGACAGCACCCGTCTATCCTTCAGCCAGCGTTGCTATCTTGCCATTCCACCGAAGCGGTACTTCAGGCGGAAGCCGAACATGCGCGGTTCGCCGATCGCCGCCGACTCGAAGGGCGTGCTGCCATAGAGTCCTGAAATATAGGTGTAATATTTCTGCTGCGTCAGATTGGTCACGAAGGCCGAGAGATCGACCGGCAGGCCCAGCACCTCGTCCCAGCCTGCGCTGAGGTCGAGCAGGTTGAGCGGACGCAACGTTTCCACCGAGGCCACCGAGACCGTGCTTCCGTTCACGGTCTCGGCGGTGGCGGTACCGGGATTGATATAGGTCGACAGCATGCTGCCACGGTGGGTGAAGGTCGCGCCGATCCAGACTTTGCCGATCTTCTGGTCGAGCGGCAGCGTATAGGTGGCGTTGAAGGTATATTTGTTTTTCGGCGTCAGCACTTCCGGCTCGCCGGGCGCGAAGGCGACGGTGATGCGGTAGATATAGTTGGGATCGTTATTGAAGGAGTCGAAGCTCGGCACCGACTTCAACTCGGAATGGAGATAGGTATAGCCGCCGTTCAGTGTCAGGCCCTGGAATGGCGTCAGCGAACCCTCCAGCTCGACGCCGTAGATTTCCGACTTGTTGATATTGACCGGCGCGGCGGTCAGCGTCTGGCAGTGATACGTGATCTCCGGCGTCGAATCCTTGCAGGCGAAGCCGACCTGGACCTGCTGGTTGGACAGCTTATTGTAGAAGGCCGAGGCGTTGAAGGTGCCCTTGATGCCCTCGTGGAAGCTGGTCTTGAAGCCGACTTCATAGCTGTCGACCTTTTCGGGGCGCACATTGGTCAGCGGCGCCTCGATATTCGGGGCGATCGTGCCGGCGCGATAGCCGCGCGCATATTTGGCATAAAGCAAGATGTCGCGATTAGGGGTGTAGTCGAAATCGGCCAGCCAGGTCGGTGCCTGCGAATGCTCGTAATAGCTGGTGGTGCAATTGGGTACCTGCAGCACGCAATTGACGCCGGTGACGCCATAGGTCGGCGGGAAGGCCATCGAATAGACCTGCTGGGTGCTGACATTGGCTTCGTGATCCCAGGTATAGCGGATACCGCCGGTGAACTTGAACTGATCACTCAGCTTGTAAGTACCCTGCGCATAGAGACCGATGTCGTGGAACGAGGTCTGGCCGATGGTCAGATTATTGGTACCGACCGGGATCGCGCCGATCGGAAGGCCGAATTGCTGCGATAGCGAGGCCCCGGCGGAATCGGTGCAATTGTTCGTCGCGATATTCCGGCAGGAATCGAAGACCGAGGCAAGGCTACCCACGGTGCCGAGCGGGCGGACCGATTCGAGATAGCCGCCGAACTGATAGGTCAGCCGGTCGTCGCTGGTGCGGCCCTGAACCTGAAGCTCCTCGGTCAAGGTCGATTCATTGGCGGTGGCATCGCCCGGGGCGACGGTGGCGGTCGCGAAGTAGGTCGGATAGGTGGTGCCGTTGATGCTGGGATAGAAGGCCTGGCCGAACAGCGGAATATTGAGATCCTGCTTGAACTGGGCATAGCTGACGATGTTCTTGATCGTCAGTCCGTCGCTTGCCTTCCAGGTGGTCTTGTTGATCAGCTGCCATTGCACGGTTTTGGCATAGGCATTGGGCACCAGTTGCTCGGTATCGTAAAAGCCCGTCGCACCCTTGGCTCGCTGGTCCTGGAACTGGGTGATGGCGATATTGCCGATACCCACCCCCGGGGTCACCGCGATCATCGGATCGACCGGTCCGTGGTTGTGCGAATTGCTGTAGGAGAAGATCGTGTAATTCTCCAGGTTCGGGGTCAGGTCGCCGACGATACTGGCGCGCACGGCGGTATAATCGGTATTGTCGAAATCGGACGGGCCAACCCCGCTGACATTATGGACATAGCCGTCGCGCGTCTGGCGATCGACGCCGAGGCGGATGCGCAAAGTGTCGGCAAGCGGGATATTCACCACCGCCTGGATACGCCGCATGGCGTAATTGCCCAGCGAGCCCTCGACGTAGCCTTCGAACTTGTCGGTTGGCTTCTGGGGCACCAGCAGCACCGCGCCGCCGGTGGTGTTGCGGCCGAACAGCGTGCCTTGCGGCCCCTTCAGCACCTGGACGTTCTGCAGGTCGAAGAACTGCCCTGGGCCCGCGCCGTCTCCACCCGGCAATCCATTCGAGGCGGCGCGCGGGGCGACGACATCGGCGAAATAGGTGCCTACCGAGGGCGCGGTGCCGTTCTCCTGCACGAAACCTCGGATCGCGAAGCTGGAATTATCCGCGCCGTAATTGCTGTTAGCGGAGAGCGAGGGCGTATATTTCGCCAGATCCTGGGCATTGACGACATTGCTGTTCGTCAGCTGCTGCTGGTTGAAGACGGTGATCGAGATCGGCACGTCCTGCAGCCGCTCCTCGATGCGCCGCGCGGTGACGATGATGTCGCCGTTATCCTGGCTGCCCTGAGTGCTTTTTTCCTGGGCCAGGACCGGCGTGGCCGATGCGAGGATCAGGATGGCGGTGGTGGCGAGCAGAGTCCGATTGAGCCTGGATGACATGGTATTTTCTCTCCCTGTTATTGCTGCGTTATTATGGCAGTTTGGTTTTTGTCCCGCGCCCCGCTTCAGTCAGGGGCGGGCTTTCGGGGCATGCCCTTGAGCATCGCGGTCATCGCCTCGGCGGCCTCGCGGCGCGGTGCGGCGCAGAAATACTGGAAATCGTCGCGCATATGGTCGGGGACGAAGACCGGGCCATGCGGCAGCGCGGCGAGGGCTTCGCGCGCGGTGTCGGCGGGATCGGCGACGAATTGATCCGGCGCGTCCTGGATATTGAGGCTCTGACGCTTGGGCGTATCGACCGCGCCAACTACGACATAAAGCACGTCGATGCCCTTGTCCTTGACCTCGGACCACAGCCCCTCGGCGAAGATTTGGGCAAACGCCTTGCCCGCGCCATAAAGCACCGTGCTGGTGCCCCCGGCGTTGCCCGCCATCGAGCCGATCAGAACGATGCCGCCACGCCCGCGCTCCAGCATAAGCCGTCCGAAATGATGCGACAGGGCGATGTGGCTGATATTGTTGAGCTGCATCGTCCTTTCGAGATCGGCCAGCTCGCTGCGCAGGAACCGCCCTGCCCCAAAGGTCGCGCCGACATTGCAGAACAGCAGGCCGACCTCGACATCATCGGAGATTTGCCGGATCGCCGGCAGCGTGTCCGGCTGCGCCATATCGAGCGACAAGATGCGGACCTCGACCTGGTGTGCTGCGGTGATATCCACCGCGAGCCTTTGCAGCTTCTCGGCGCTGCGCGACACGAGGATCAGGTTGATCCCCTCGCCGGCCAGCTGGCGCGCAGCCTCGTTGCCAATGCCATCGGAGGCACCGATGATGATCGCCCAAGGCCCGTATTTCTCCAGGGTCACTGCACAGCCTCCCAAGATTGACCTTGCGACGCTGGGGTCAGCTCGAGATGCAGCGCTGTCAGCCCGCGGATGATGAAGCTGGGCTCGTAGTCCAGCCGCCGCGCGCCAGGCGGCCCATGTTCTGTCTCGCACAGGCTGATATCAGCGGTCTGAGCGAGCAGATGCGTCAGCAGCACCCGCAACTCGGCGCGCGCCAGCGGAGCCCCGATGCAGGTATGCGCGCCCCGCCCGAAAGCGACGTGCTCCCTGGCGCGCGGCCGATCGAGTTTGAAGGCCGCCGGCTCCTCCCAGCGGCGCGGATCGCGGTTCGCACCGCTGAGGAAGATCGTCACCCGCGTACCCGCTGTGATCGCCATATCGCCGATCCGCGTATCGCGCCGCGCCAGGCGCGAGGTGATCTTGCTCGACCCTTCGAGACGGAGCACTTCCTCGATGAAATTTGGCACCAGCGCGAGGTTTGCGCGCAGCTGCGACTGCAGCGCCTTGTCCTCGACGAGGAAGCGCAGGCAACTGCCCAGCAATTTGGCGCTGGTGTCCTGCCCGGCGGCGAAGAGCACCGTGGCCAGCCGGACCACTTCGTCGATATCGGGGATGGTATCGTCGGGATAGCGGGCATTGGCCAGCTCGCTCAGCAGATCGTCGCGTGGCGTAGCCCGGCGCGAGGCGATATAGTCGCGGAACACCCCGCCGATGAATTTCAGCACCAGATTCTCGGTCCGCACCGGCGCATTGAGATTGCCGGGCGGGGGCGCGGCATCGAGCGCCGCGACGAAGCGCGGGCGATCCTCCTCGGGCACGCCGAGCAGGTCGGCGATCACCAGAGTGACGAAGGGTTGCGCCATCTGCTTGACGAATTCGCAGCGCCCCTGCGCCACCACGCTGCGGACCTGCCTATCGGCATAATCGACCATGAAAGCCTCGTTGGCCTTCAACCGTGAGGGCACGAAAAGTCGGCTGAGCAGCGCCCGTGCGGCGGCATGAGGGGGGCCGTCGTAAGTGACCATCAGCTCGTTGGCTGACAGCTCTGCGCGATGCAGTTCGATCTGTTCGGCAATGTCGGACCCGCTTGGCACGAAGGGCAGCGGCGTCACCGGCCCCGCCGCCGCGATCAGCGAGGAGAAATCCTCGGCATTGCCGAGCACGGCAAGGGCCTCGGCAAAGCCGCTTACAAAGACCACATCGCGAAGCTGCGAGCGATAGACCGATCCGCGCCCGAGCATCTCGTCGAAAAAGGCGTTGGGATCGTCGAGGATCGACCGGTCGGTGAAGTAATCGCGTTCGACTGCGAGCAGCATGACAGATGTCCCGTGGTTTGTTCGGAGATGAGCAGTTTTCGCACCGTGACGGCGGTTCAGGGCCGCATGGTGACGCCTCCATCGACGCAGATGACTTGTCCGTTGATGTAGGATCCCTCGTCGGACATCAGCAGCGCGCTCAGTCCGGCGATGTCCTCGGGCCGACCGATCCGCGATTTCAATGGCACCAGCACCTGCATGCGCGCCTTCATCGCCTCGGACACGGCAGCCGCGTTACCGGGGTGGAGAATCGTGCCGGGGGCCACGGTGTTGGCACGGATGCCCTCGCGCCCGTGGCGATCGGCGACATGGCGCATCAACGCATGCCCCGCCGCCTTGGCCATGGCATAGGCGACGCGCGAGGGCCCGGTGCGATAGGCCCCGATCGAGCTGGTATAGAGAATCACGCCGCCGCCGCGTTCGCGCAGCAGCGGGATCGCCGCCTTGGTGGCCAGCACGAAACCGCGCTGGTTGACGCGTATCGTCTCATCGTAAACCTCCAGCGGCAGTTCCAGGATGCCGATCCCGTCATTGCCGTCCACGAAGGTAGCGAAATTGGCGTGCAGCCCATCGAGACCCCCGAAGCGGTCGCGGCATTCGGCAAAGGCAGCCGCGATCGAAATCTCGTCACCCCCATCGAGATGCACGCCGACCGCGCGGCCTCCGCCAGCATTGATCTCCCCGGCGATGGCTGCGGCCCCCGCCGCATCGACATCGCCCAGCAGCACGGCAGCGCCTTCGGCGGCATAGCGGCGGGCCAGAGCGCCACCGATTCCCCCGGCACCGGCCACCAGCACCACCTTGCCCTCCAGCCTGTTCATTTTGCTCTCCCGCCCCTTTGGGCTTCCTATTGATGATGCAATCAATATGATGGCGTCAAATATCAATAATAGAGCTTTTGATAGGTTATACTTATCAATGGCGGAAGGATCGGACTTATGGATCTGCGCCACATGCGCCACTTCGTCACCGTGGCCGAGGAGCTTCATTTCGGACGTGCCGCGCGCCGGCTCAACATCGCCCAGCCCGCGCTCAGCCAATCGATCCAGCGGCTGGAGGGCTTTCTCGACGGTGCGGCGCTCCTTGAGCGGTCGCGCCGTGGTGTCGCGCTGACCCGGGCCGGCGAAATCTTCCGCGATCAGGCGCGGCGGACGCTGGCCGCTGCGGAGTTGGCGTTCAACATGGCACGGCGCGAGGCGCTGGTGGTCCCGGAGATCCGCATCGGCTTCGTCGGCCCCGCGCTCTACCGCATCCTGCCCGGTGTCATCGCCCGGCATCGCCAGGAGGTGCCCGAAATCCATCTGCGCCTGTCCGAAGTGCTGTCGACGTCGCAGGCAGAAATGATCGCCACCGGCGATCTCGACATCGGCTTTGCCCATCCCATGCCAAAAACGGGCAAACTGGGCCTAGAAACGCTGGCGGTCGAGCGCACGCCGATCATGGCGGTGGTGCCAGCGAACTGGCCGGTGGCGCAGCAGGCCTCGGTCAGCCTGGCGGAACTGGCCGAACTCCCCTTCATCCGCCCGCCCGCACGCTATGCGGAGTCGAATATCTTCATCGACTACTTCCAGCGCGCCGGGGTGATGCCGCGAATTGCGCAGGAGGCCACCCAGATCAACACGGCTATCAGTCTGGTCGGCGCAGGGGTCGGCTGCACGATGGCGACCGCCTCGGCGGCACATGCTTATTCGGGTAATGTGCAATTCGTGCCGCTGCGCGACGCCTGCATGCACGATGTGATCGCGGAACTGCACATGGCCTGGCATCCGGAGCTGATCAATACGCGCGCGCGCGCCTTCATCGCTTTCGTGCGCGGCTATATTATCGCGCACCCCCAATTGCTCGACGAGACGCGACCACACCAATACGATACCCGCTAAAGCGACCCGCTGATTGAAAATTTTGCTGCGCTTGGGGACCGCGCCCAATGCCTTTTACGCCGCATGCCTGCTGCGCGGAAATTTAAATCCGATTTCCACGTGTGCTGGTGCGCGGCGCCGGGTCAAACCTACAAACTTCGCCGCTCGACCGCCCTGGTCGAGTGGCAGTCGCTCATGGGCTGAAACCACTCTCCCCTAGCGAGCTGCGTCAATTCGAGACAAGTTGCGATTGGACCGACAGCACCCAGCGGACTGCTAAAGGTCTGCCTCAACTGTCACGCAGCTGCTTCAAGGGTATGGGGATCACGCAGGGCATAGCCGCGCGCCCAGACAGTCTCGATATAATTCTCGGCACACCCGGCAAATGCCAACTTCTTGCGCAATTTGCAGATGAAGACGTCAATGATCTTGTGTTCCGGTCCACTCATGCCGCCGTAGAGGTGGTTGAGGAACATTTCCTTGGTGAGCGTGGTGCCCTTGCGCAGCGAGAGCAGCTCGAGCATCGCGTATTCCTTGCCGGTCAGATGCACGCGGGCGCCATCGACTTCGACGGTCTTGGCGTCGAGATTGACCGAGAGCTTGCCGGTGCGGATGACCGATTGCGAATGGCCTTTCGAGCGGCGCACCACGGCGTGGATCCGTGCGACCAGTTCTTCGCGGTGGAAGGGCTTGGTGACGTAATCGTCGGCACCGAAGCCGAAGCTTCGCACTTTCGAATCCATTTCGGAAATGCCCGAGAGGATCAGTACCGGCGTCTGTATCTTGGCGACGCGCAGTTTTTTCAGGACATCGTAACCGTGCATATCGGGCAGGTTCAGGTCGAGCAGGATGATATCGTAAT